>NZ_JBYITD010000029.1:0-140719 GCF_057708945.1 Nonomuraea sp. bgisy101 | reverse complement strand
GAGTGAAGGGGCCCCCCCCCGGGGGGGGCCTCCCCCCTTCTCTGTGCGGCCGTCACGTGCTGGGGGTCAGGGCCAGGAGGGGTCCAGGGCGCCCTCCACCGGCTTCTCGATCACCTCGAGCCGCTCCAGCAGGGTCAGGAACGTCGAGGCGTAGGGGGAATCCAATGTCACCGCGGCCACCCTGTTCCAGTCGACCTGCTCGCGCAACGCCCTGACCTGCGGGAGCAGACCGCCGTAGTCGCACGCGTGCTCCGACATGGGCAGCAACCACGAGATCACCAGGTCCGTCGCCTCCAGCACCGGCACGATCACCGCCGCCGCCATCAGCGGCTCGGCCCTGTCCAGCAGCGCCTCGGTGACCGGCCGGTAGGCGACCCTGAAGATCAGATCCACCAGGCGGCCCTCGTCGTACGCCTTGACCAGCCAGTCCTCAGGCGGGCGCACCGTGTCGAACCCGACGCGCGACAACGCCTCCAGCGCGGCGGGCGCGTCCTTCTCCAGCACCACGAAGTCGACGTCGTGCAGGGACGGCGCCGCCCCTCTCGCGTAGGCGGCGCAGCCCCCGGCAAGCGCGTACCGCACGCCGGCCTCCTTGAGGCCGGAGCTGGCGCGTTTCAGGGTTTCCAGGATCGCGTCGGTGACCTCATGACTATGGCTGCCCATGGCGGGGAGCTACCCGATCGCTCGGCGAGTAGACCTGTCGGCCCGGGGTAGCGAGCCTCCATGACCGAGCTCTCCGAGGAATACGGCCGCCCATTGGGCGGCTATGCGCTGATCATGGCGGCGTACGGCGGGGCCGTGGCCGCGGTGACGGCGCTGGCCGTACTGATGGGGAAACGGCCGCCTGAGCGCCTCGGCCCGCTCGATCTTCTCCTGATGGGCGTGAGCACCCACCGGCTGTCGCGCACGCTGGCCAAGGACCCCGTGACCAGCCCGTTGCGCGCGCCTTTCACCAGGTTCAAGGAGGTGAGCGGGCCGGCGGAGTTCGAGGAGGAGCCGCGCGACAAGATCGGCGAGTTGATGGCCTGCCCGTTCTGTCTGGCGCAGTGGGTGGCGACGGGTTACGCGGCGGGGCTCGTGCTCGCGCCGCGGCTGACCAGGCTGTTCGGGGCGACCATGACGGCGGTGGCCGTGTCCGACTGGTTGCAGCTCGGGTACGTGAAGCTCATGAAGGAGGCCGAGTGAACGAGGAACGGGGCGAGCCCGGTGAGACGCACAAGGAACGGGTGGACAGGGAGCTCGCCGAGCTGTTACAGGGTCTGCGCGTGGCGGTAACGGGCGTGCAGGTGCTCTTCGCGTTCCTGCTGACGCTGCCCTTCCAGGCCGGGTTCCCGAAGGTCGACACCGTGGGCCGCTGGCTGTTCTTCATCTCGCTGATGTCGTCGGCGTTAGCCTCGGTCTGTTTCATCACGCCCGCGGCGCAGCACCGGCTGATCTTCAGGACGGGGCTGAAGGAGCGGATGTTGCATCGCGCCAACCAGCTGGGTGTGGCGGGCGCCGCCTTCCTGCTGGTGGCGATCACGAGCGCGGTCGCGCTCGTGACGGAAACCGTGATCAACAACTGGCAGGCCGCGCTGTTCGCCGGGGCTGTGGCGCTGTCCGGCGGATGGTTCTGGCTGGCCCAGCCGATCGTGGACCTCTACCGCACCCGTGGGAGCACTCCGGAGGAGTAGAAGCCGTCATAAATCGGCGGCTTCCCAGCGGCTTTGACGTTAGGTGCCTTTTCTCCAGGGCAGCTCACATGCCATGGCTACATTGCTCTGGATCATCGCAGTTATCCTCGTCATCGCCGGGATCTACGTGATCCTGGCCCGTCGCGACATCCTCTGGGGGATCGTCCTCATCGTCCTCGGATTCCTGGTCGGCCCCGGAGGCGTCAGTATCTTCAACGTATGACCCTTGGGCGGGCTGGGCACAGGAGTCCCCGCCCGCCCGAGGGCGTTGCCCGACATAGGCTCTGACCAGGCCATCCTTTCCTCCTGAAGGCCAGGAGGGAGGGTGAGCCGGCCGTCCTGCGCGGGCGAGCGCGGCGTGAGGCGGCCGCCGGCGAGGCGGTCCCCAGGCTCTCGGCACGGACGCGTTCCGACGAGGCCCGCGGCCACCTCCCGCGGCTGTCCAGGGACAGGCGCATCCTCATCGCCGCCACCGACGACCATGGCAGAGACATCACACGGCCGCGGAGCAGATCAGCTCCGCGGCCGTCGCTTGTCGAGAGTCGAGATCGGCCCGGGCGTCATGAGACCCGGGACGCCGGACGAGGGCGGGCGCCTATCGCGCCGGGGGTGCTGTGGCCGCCTCCCACGTACGGAGATAGGCCTCGGCACCGGCGGCGAGGTCGTCCACGATCGGCTGGCCGCCGAGCTGTCTCAGGTCCTCGATCCAGTCGGGCACCAGGCCGTAGTGGGCGACACCGTCCACGTTGTAGTCCCACACCCGCTGGCCCGTGCTGGGCCTGTCCAGCGTGGCGGCGCCGTCGACCGTGGTGAACGGGTAGGTCACGGCGCTGCCCGCCCGCGGTCCCGGCAGCGGGCCGAGGCCGTTGGCGTCGAGGCCGTAGCCGTATCCCGGCCGGCCGATCTCCTGCCGCAGCGGCTGGGTGCGCCGCCACTCCTCGGTGAACTCCGCGGCGCCGTGGCCGTACTGGGTGACCATGCCGCCGAGCCGGTAGATGCGCGGCAGGTACGCGGGGTCGGCCCAGCTGTGGGAGGAGATGACGCCCGGGTAGCGGGCGGCTTCGAGCAGGTCGAGCGTCTGGTCGGCGGCCTTGACGCTCATGTGGTCGATCTCGATCATCATGCCGCGCCGCATCATGCCTTCCACCATGTAGCGGCCGAGTGAGGTCAGCCCCTTGGGGTTGCAGTGCGGGGCGGGCGGGTAGACCGGCAGGCCGACGCCCGGCGGCAGCCATCTGGCCAGGTCGGGTGGCAGGACGGCCGGCGAGATCGGGTTGTCGTGCTCGGGCCCCGTGCACTTCTCCACCCGCCAGAAGCTTCCTGACGACAGCAGGTTGCCCAGGTTGACGATCGCGCCCTGGGTGCCCGAGTCGAAGCGCACGCCGCACAGCGCGTTGTCGTACTTGTGGCAGACGAACATGCTGCGCACACCGAGCGCGTGCATCTCGTCGAGCCCGCGGTCGATCTGCGCCTTGGTGCAGTGAGGGACGCCGAGCGTCGTGCGGCAGCCGAACGGCTCGGAGGTCTCGATGCCGAGCACGACGGCGAGCTTGCCCGCCGCGATGACCTCGCGCGCCTCGGCGGGGCTCTTCACCACCCTGAACCAGCCGCGGCCAGGCCCGCCCGACAGCGTGTCGATGTGGTTCTGGAGTTCGGTCGTGCGCTGGGCCTCGCGCCTGATGGCCCACATCTCGTCGCAGGGGTTGCTCTTCAGCGGATAGATCTCGCAGAGCTGACGGTTGGCCACCAGGTCGTTGACCATGACGCGCAGGCCGCCGCGCCAGGCGCGCTCGATCCACTCGTAGTAGGCCTGCTGGTGGGTGAGCGAGTCGTGGGCGGGCCAGTCCTTGAACGTGGGCCAGCCGACGGGGTCATGGGTGCCGGTCGGCGAGCCCGTCCTGGTGAAGTTCTCGAACCAGGCGGCTTCGCCGTGGGGGTAGTGGTCGAGGCAGTCGAGCAGCGCGCGGGCGACGCCCGCGGGGTCGAACGGCTTGCCGCACAGCAGCTTGCCGCCGAACGCCTCGTAGGACATCAGGTGACTGTGCCCGTCGACGAACCCGCGAACGGGAGCGGAGGGCTGGGCCGGCGCGGCCATCGCGACCACGCACAGCAGGGCGAGTAGAGCCAGGACACGGCGTGCGACCATGCACCGACATCAGCACCAAGCTACCGCTCGGTCAATACCTAACATGAGTCGGACTCACTAAGGCAGTAGACGCCGTAGGCCCGGCCCAGCACGGGCAGCGCGACGTTGCGCACCCTGATGCCGCCCGGCGTCATGCCCTTCTCCTGGCCCTTGTGCGCGTGACCGTGGACGATGAGGTCGGCGCCCGCCGTGTCCACGGCCTCGGCCAGCATGTAGCTGCCGAGGAAGGGATAGATCTCCAGCGGCTCGCCCTCCAGCGTCTCCTTGACCGGCGAGTAGTGCGACAGCACCACCTTGCGGTCGGTGTCGAGCTCCTTCAGCGCGGCCTGCCAGCTCTCGGCGATGCTCCTGGTGTGCCGGACGAACTCCTTGGTCTCCCGCTCGCCGAACTCGCTGGCGCACTTGCCGGCGAACCCGCCGCCGAAGCCCTTGCCGCCGGCGACGCCGAGCCGTACGCCATGGAGAGTGAGCACGGCGGCGTCGTCGTCGAGGACGGTGATCCCGCGGTCGCGCATCTCTCCCGCGATCTCGTACTGCAGGTCGGAGTGGTAGTCATGGTTGCCGAGGACGGCGACGACGGGGATCGGCAGGTCGCGGAACTCCTGCGCCACCAGCCTGCCCTCCTCCAGCGTCCCGTGCCTGGTCAGGTCACCCGCCAGCAGCAGCACGTCGGCCCGCCGCTCGATGCCGTCCAGGCGTTCGCGGTACTTGCCGCGTACGTCCTCGCCCAGGTGCACGTCGCCGACGGCGGCGATACGCAGCTCAGTCAAGATGCTCATCCTCTCCTGGCTCGCGGACCTGCACGACCTGCAGCTCGTTGTGCACGTGGAGCCCTGGGGCGGCCTCCTTCGCCACCTGCTCCATCTGGCGCCTGTGCTCCTCGCCGGAGACCTGGCCGCGCAGGAACAGCTGGTCGCCTCGCACGTCCACGCGGATGCCCAGCTCGTGGGACCTGTCGTCCTCGGCCAGCGCCCGCTGGACACGCGCCGCGACGTACTGCGGAGCCTCCATCGCTTCCTCCTTCGTCAGGTGACCACGATGCCCCCGGCCGGTGCGGTCAAACGGACCGGATCAGCTCGACGACCGCGCGCTCCACGTCGCCGCCGGTGCCGACGGTCCTGCCCCGCTCGAAGGCCTCGATCACGCGCGGGTCGACGTAGGAGGCGCGGGCGACCGTGGGGGTGTTGCCGAGGTAGTCGGCGACCTGGCGCATGACCTCGGGAACGTCCGGCGTGGACGCCAGACCCACGGCGGCCAGGACGGTGCCGTGCCAGGTGCGGAAGTCCTTCGCGGTGGCCTCGCAGCCGAGGGTCTCGCGCACGTAGGTGTTGATCTCCTCGCTGCGCACGTCCGTCCATCCGCTCTCGTCCTTGTAGCGCAGCAGCTCGCCCTGGTGGCCGAGCGCCTTCAGGGACCTGACGACTCTGCACGCGTCACGGTCGGAGACCTCCACCTCGCGGGGGATGTCGCCCTTCGCCGGATAGCAGAAGACGACGGAGCCGTTCACACAGCTGACGTGCTCCATGCGGAGCGTGGCCAGGCCGTACGACTCGTACGCCTCGCCGCCCACCCTGAAGAACCCGACGTCGAGCAGGCGCGCGGCGGCGGCCAGCACCCGCTGCCTGGTCAGCCCCCTGGTCTTCAGCTGCTTCCGCACCTTCTTCCTGAAGGCTGGAAGCCGCTCGGCCATCTCGAGCACCCTGTCGAACTTGAGCCTGTCCTGCTGGGCCCGCCACTCGTCGTGGTAGCGGTACTGCCGCCGTCCCGCCGCGTCGGTGCCCGCGGCCTGCAGGTGCCCCTCAGGCGAGCAGCAGATCCACACGTCCTTCCACGCGGGCGGGACGGCGAGCGCCTTGATCCTCTTCAGCGTGGCGGGGTCGCGCACGCCGCTGCCGTCGGGATGGGTGTAGCTGAATCCCCGCCCCCTCCGCCTGCGCCTGATGCCCGGCTCGTTCTGGTCACTGGGGTGCACGCCACCCGGCTACCCGGCGCGTTACGCGGCAAACGGCAAGGGCAGGGGTGGGACATGAATGAAGATGACTACCGTCCCGAACAGCGGTCCGCCTCGGGCAAGCCCATGGTCCCCTCGACACCGCGCGACGTCGTCCACATCAGGATCGGCTCGTTCATCCTCGTCTTCCTGGTGGCGATCGGCGCGATCAGCATCTTCGCGGGAGTCGGCTGGCTGGCCGTCGTCGCGGGCGTGGCGGCCGTCGCCACGATCGTCGACATCGTCCTGGCCGTACGGCGGCAGAAGCAGCGCGGCTCGGGAGAGGCAGGCTGATGCGTCCTTCCCAGGTGGTGGTGGTGACAGGTGCGAGCGGAGGCGTCGGCAGGGCCGTGGTCCGTGAGCTGGGCGCGCGCGGCGACTCCGTGGCGCTGATCGCGCGCGGCACGACGGGGCTCGCGGCCGCGGCGGTCGACGTCGGCTCCGCGGGCGGCTCCGGTGTCGTCTACCCCGCCGACGTCTCGAACTACGAGGAGGTACGGCAGGCCGCCAGGAGCATCGAGGAGGACCTCGGCCCCATCGACGTGTGGATCAACGTGGCCTTCTCCTCGGTGTTCGCCCCGTTCCCCGAGATCACGCCCGAGGAGTTCGAGCGGACCACGGCCGTGACCTACCTCGGCTACGTGTGGGGCACCAGGGCCGCGCTGGAGCTCATGCGCCCGCGCGGCAGGGGCGTCATCGTGCAGGCGGGCTCGGCGCTGGCCTACAGGGGGATTCCGCTGCAGTCGGCCTACTGCGGCGCCAAGCACGCGATCAAGGGCTTCACCGAGTCGGTGCGCTCCGAGCTGATGGCCGAGGGCAGCGGGGTGCGGGTGACGATGGTGCAGCTGCCCGCGCTGAACACCCCGCAGTTCGACTGGGTGCTGTCGCGGCTGCGCAGGCATCCGCAGCCGATGCCGCCCATCTACCAGCCCGAGGTTGCGGCACGCGCGCTCATCCACGCCGCCGACCACCCCGGGCGCAGGGAGTACTGGGTAGGCGCTTCCACCGCGCTGACCGTGCTCGGCCAGCGGATCGCGCCGGGCCTGCTCGACCGCTACCTGGCGAAGACCGGCAAGCAGTCGCAGGTCACCACGGAGAGGCCGCCGACCGGGGTGGCGAACCTGTGGGAACCCGCCGACGAGGAACGCGACTACGGGGCGCACGGGTCCTTCGACTCCCGCGCCCACAGCAGGAGCCCGCAGCTCTGGCTCTCCGAGCACCGCCGGTCCGTCCTGGTCATGCTCGGCGCCGTGGCGGCGGCGGGTGCCGTGGCCACCAGGGCCCTGCGCCGCACATAGCGACGGCCGGGCTGGGTAGGCGGCGGGAAAGCCTAGGAGGACCGATGCCCGAGCGGGATGTTCCGTACTTGTGTGAGCTGGCGGCGCAGTTGCGAGTGGACTCCGTACGGAGCTCCGCGGCGGCGGGCTCCGGCCATCCGACCTCGTCCCTGTCGGCGGCGGACCTGATGGCCGTGCTGTTCGCCCACCACCTCAGGTACGACTTCGACGATCCCGACAACCCTGCGAACGACCATCTGATCTTCTCAAAGGGGCATGCCTCTCCCCTGCTCTACGCGCTGTTCAAGGCGGCGGGGGCCATCACGGACGAGGAGATGCTCACCTTCAGGAAGCGCGGCAGCCGTCTGGAGGGGCATCCGACCCCGCGCCTGCCGTGGGTCGACGTGGCCACCGGCTCGCTGGGGCAGGGCCTGCCGGTCGGCGTCGGGGTGGCGCTGGCAGGGCGGCGCCTCGACCACCTGCCGTACCACGTGTGGGTGTTGTGCGGGGACAGCGAGCTGGCCGAGGGGTCGATCTGGGAGGCGGCCGAGCACGCCGCCTACGAGGGGCTGGCCAACATCACCGCGATCATCGACGTGAACAGGCTCGGCCAGCGCGGCCCCACCAGGCACGGCTGGGACACCGGTGCCTACGCGCGCAGGTTCGGCGCCTTCGGCTGGCACACCATCGAGGTGGACGGCCACGACCCCGGCGAGATCGACTACGCGCTGTCCGACGCGCGGAAGACGCGCAGGCGGCCCACCGTGATCCTGGCCCGCACCCGCAAGGGCGAGGGGGTCAACGCGGTGGAGAACCGTGAAGGCGCGCACGGCAAACCGCTGAAGGACCCCGAGCACGCGATCTACGAGCTGGGCGGCGACAGGGGTGTGACGGTCAAGGTCAGCCCGCCCGACAGCAGCCGTCCCCCGCACGTCTTCGACAGCGGCCCCACGGAGTGGCCGGTCTTCGAGGTGGGCACGAAGGCGGCCACCAGGACCGCGTACGGCGCCGCGCTGAAGGCGCTGGGCGCGGCCCGCGGCGACATCGTGGCGGTGGACGGCGAGGTGGCCGACTCCACCAAGTCCGAGGAGTTCGCGCACGCCTTCCCCGAGCGCTTCTTCGAGTGCTACATCGCCGAGCAGGAGATGGTCGCCACCGCCGTCGGCCTCCAGGTGCGCAGGTGGGTGCCGTACGTGTCGACGTTCGCCGCCTTCCTCACCAGGGCGCACGACTTCATCAGGATGGGCGGGGTCAGCGGCGCGAACGTGCGCATCGTGGGGTCGCACGCGGGCGTGTCGATCGGCGAGGACGGCCCCTCCCAGATGGGTCTCGAGGACCTGGCGATGCTGCGCGCCGTCCACGGCAGCACCGTGCTCTACCCGTGTGACGCCAACCAGACCGCGGCGTTGGTCACCACGATGGCGGACATTCCCGGCATTTCCTATCTGCGCACCACGCGCGGCGACACCCCCGTCATCTACGACCCCGGCGAGCGGTTCCCCGTCGGCGGGTCCAGGGTGCTGCGGCACTCGCCCGACGACAGGGCGACGGTCATCGCGGCGGGCGTCACCGTGCACGAGGCGCTGGCCGCGGCCGACGCGCTCAAGGCCGAGGGCGTCTCGGTCGGGGTGGTGGACATGTACTCGATCAAACCCGTCGACCAGGCCGTGCTCATCGAGGCCGCCACCACCACGGGCAACCTCATCACCGTCGAGGACCACCGTCCCGAGGGCGGACTCGGCGACGCCGTGCTCGACGCGGTCTCGGAGCTGGGCCCGAGGGTGATCAAGCTGACCGTCCGCGGGCTGCCGGGCTCGGCGACGCCCGCCGAGCAGCTCGCCGACGCGGGGATCGACAAGGACGCCATCATGGCCGCGGTCCGGCGCCTGCTGTGAGGCAGGCCCATGCGAAAGGGGATCCCCTGGGGATCCCCTTTCGCACGCGGTCAGCGCGCCTTGGCCGTCTCCCGCCGGTTGGCCTTCTTGATCGCGTCGACCAGCTCGGACTTGGTCATCCTGGAACGGCCCCTGACACCGAGCCTGGCCGCCACGCCGTACAGGTGCTCCTTGCTCGCGTGGGCGTCGACGCCCTCGGCGGTCCGTCCCGAGCGGTCGGTGGCACCCTTGTCCGAGGGACCCTTGCGGGACTTCGGCTCCCAGTGGTCCCCGACCTTCTCGAAGGAGTGCTTCAGCGCCGAGAACGCGGTGCGGTGGGCGCGCTCACCCTCGCCATAGGTCTGCACAGCGGAGTCGTGCGCCTTGATCCACGTCTCCTGCGCCTTCTTGGGCGAGCGCGCGACGGTCGAAGGCAGTTCCGCTCTTCCTGGCATGGCGATCCCCCTCTGTACCTGTCTGTCAGATCTGCGGCGGGTCGGTGTAGCGCCGCTCCTCATAAACGGTCGTCCGCTCCCTGTCGGGCTCGACGGGGGACACGATCTCGCGAGTGACCCTGACCCTGTAGAGCCCGAACAGAAGGAGGGCGACGCCGCCCAGCATGAGGATGACGCCCACGATGTTGATGTCCAGGCCGGCGATGTCCCACTCGACGGCCCACGTGAGAACGGCGCCGAGCATGATGAGGAAAATGCTTCCGGCGATGGTCATGGAATACCTCCCTAGAGCCAAGGAAACCTCTATCCCCATGTCGAGAAACAAACCCGTCGTTGTCGTCGGGCTGATGGGTTCGGGAAAGACCACCGTGGCGCTGCTGCTGGCACAGGCGCTCGGTGTGCCGATGAGCGACAGCGACCCCTACCTCAGGCAGCGGTACGGCAAGAGCGCCGCGGAGATCGCCAGGACGGAGGGCGCCGACGTCCTGCACGAGCGGGAGGCCGAGCACGTCCTCGACGCACTCGGCGAGGACCAGGTCGTCACCGCGGCGGCCAGCACCGTCGAACGCCCCGAGGTGCGGGAGGCGATGCGGAAGGCGTTCGTGATCTGGCTGGACGCCTCCTCCGAGGTGCTGGCCGAGAGGATGAAGTCGAGCGACCACCGGCCCGACTTCGACCCCGCCGTGATGAAGGCCAGGCGTGATCCGTATTTCGCGGAGGTCGCCGACCTGCGCGTCGACGTGACGTCCGCGCTTCCGCAGGAAGTGGCCGACAGAGCGCTTGACGCGATCCGATAGGAAGAACGCATGTTCGCCACCAAACCCACCCTCGTGGGAGAGCGGGTCACGCTGCGCCCTGTCGGCCCCGAGCATGTCGAAGGTCTGCTGGAGCTCGTCACCGACGCCGAGGTCAGGCGGCTGACCGGCTCGCGCGCGGGAGTCGGCCGCGAGCCTGTCACCATGTGGTACGCCACCCGCGGTGACCACGATGACCGGCTCGACCTGGCGATCTGCCACGGGGACGAGTACGTCGGCGAGGTCGTGATCAACGAGCTCGACGCCGACAACCTCTCGTGCAACCTGCGGATCGCGCTCATCGGCGCGCGGGTCTTCGGCAAGGGCTTCGGCACCGAGGCGCTCAGGCTGGTGCTCGGCCATGTCTTCGACACGACCCCGCTCAACCGGGTCAGCCTGGGCGTCTACGACTTCAACGAGCGCGCGCGGCACGTCTACCAGAAGGTGGGCTTCGTGGTGGAAGGGGTGCTGCGCGACGCCCTGCTGTGGGAGGGCGAGTGGCACGACGAGATCGTGATGTCGGTGCTGCGCAGGGAATGGGTCACAACCAAATCCGAGATTGGCGCATCTAAGCTGCAGTGACGACGCGTTTGCTTCCCGGGGATCCTGACCGGCTGGGTGGCTACTGGCTGGCGGGGCGGCTCGGCTCGTGTTTCGACGCCTACGACCGCGGAGGCAGGCGCTACGCGATCAAGATGGCGCGCGGCAGGGCGCCCGTGGTGGCGCCGCACTGCGTGGCGAGGGTGGTCGAGTCGGGACCCGGTTTCGTGGTCAGCGAGTTCGTCCAGGGGCCCAGCCTGCGGGAGGCGGTGTCGCACGCCGGCCCCTACGCGGGCGACCGGCTGCACAGGATCGCGGTGGCGCTGGCCACCGCGCTGGTCGCGATCCACGACGCGGGCGCCGTCCACCGCCACCTCGGGCCCGACTGCCTGCTGCTCGGCCCCGAAGGCCCCAGGGTCACCGGCGTCGGCACCGCCGACGCCCAGCGCCCCGCTCCCGAGGTGTTCACCGGGGGCGCCGCGGGGCCGCCGGCCGACGTCTTCTCGTGGGGTGCCACGGTCCTGTTCGCCGCGACGGGCCGCGACCCGTTCGAGGCCGAGAGCCTGGGCGAGCTCATGCACGCGGTGCTGACCGTCGACCCCGACGTGAGCGACCTGCCCGAACCCCTGCGGTCCATGGCCGCGAGGGCGCTGGCCAAGGAGCCCGGCGAGCGGCCGACCGCGCGAGAGCTGCTGATCGGTCTGACCGGCAGCGCGGAGCCCGCCGTCGGCGCGCACCTGGCCGGCGACGTCAGGCCGCCCGAGGGGCTGACAGGGCCGCCCCCGCTCGGCGACGTGGCGGAGGGCGTCTACCAGGGCCTGCCGCCCGAGCAGCAGTCCTCGCTGCCCGAGGTGCTGCTGCGGATGCGCGAGCCGGGCAGGCTCCCGCTGGCCGAGGTCGAGGACGACCCCGCCGTCGCCGCGCTGACCGAGGCGGGCCTGTTGGTACGGCGGAGCATCGCGGTGCCGCCCGTCGACCGGCCTGAGGGCCGCCTGGTCGCCGTCGCCGACGACTCGGTGGGCCCGGCCAGTCCGGCGCTGTTCCACGCGTGGCCGAGGCTGCGCTCGTGGGCGGAGGACGTCACCCCGTTCAGGCGGCACCGTCTCAGGCGCAGGGTCCTCGTGGCGGGGCTCGCGGCCGCGGTGGCGGTGGTGCTGGCCGCGACGGTGGTGACCGTGGCGAACGGGCTGTCCCGCCAGCGGCGGGTCGGCACGGCCGACCTGGCCGTCGCCGCGCACCAGGCGGCCCGCGAGGTGGCGGCGCGGGCGGAGAGCATGCGCAGCGCGGATCCCATGACCGCGATGAAGCTGAGCGTGGCCGCGTGGAGCCTCGCGCCGGTGCCGGAGGCCCGCAACGCGCTGCAGCGCTCGCTCGGCCAGAGCGACCTGGGCGCCTTCACCGATCCACAGCCGGCGGCGGGCACGGCCTACCGGCTGGCCGACGACGGCGCGAGCCTGCTCGGCCAGCGGAAGGACGAGGTGCGGCGCTGGGATCTCGGCACCGGGAAGCTGGTCGACGAGCACCCCCTTCCCTCCCCCTCCCACGCGTGGACGTCGCTGTCCAGCGACGGCAGGATCTACGCCGCCGGAGACTCCGCGTCGGTACGGGTGTGGGACCTGGCCACGGGGGCGGCGGTCAAGGGAGCCTGGCCGGGCGGCAAGCCCGCCCTGCACGCACAGGGCAGGCTCCTCAGCGTCACCACCGGCTTCCGCACCAGGCTCTACTCGACCGGCGGCGGCCCCCCGCTGCTCGACGTCAGCCGCAGGACGATCGTCACCTCCGAGGACGGCAGGTGGGCCACGGTCGCCGCGGCCTCCGGCGAGGTCCAGGTGTGGGACCTGACCCGCCGGGAGCGGCTCTACACCCGCGCGAGCAGGCCGTACGTCAGCGACGCCCAGGTCGAGTTCCCTCCCGTCACGGCGTTCAGCCGCGACGGCCACCGCCTGGTGATCGGCGACACCGTGCTCGACACCATGACGGGCGACTCGAAGACACGGCTGAACGAGGACGAGGAGGGCGCCGGAGGATGGGGGCCGCTGTCTTTCTCGCCCGACGGCCGGTTCCTGCTGGAACCACTCGAACCCGACGAGTTGGAAGCCGAGCCTCCTCCTGAATGGACGGGACCGGTGTCCGACCTGCCCACCCAGGGTCCCGCCGCGTTCGCGCAGGCGGAACCGGAGCCTGAGCTCGGCCAGGTCGTGCGGCTGTGGCGGCTGTCCGACGGGCGCCTGCTCGGCACCTATCCCGCCAGGAAGGCCACGGGCCAGTTCGCCTTCTCCGCCGACGGCGGGTCGATCCGCTACACCGCGGACGGCGGCACCGTCCTTTCGATCGACGTCTCCGACGCGCTGACCGAGGCGCCCGGACAGCAGGCGGTCGCGCTCAGCCTCACCAGGCAGTCCTTCGACGGCGCGGCGCCGCGGCGCCTGCTTTCCGCCGACGGCAGGGTGGCCGCCGTCCAGGAGGGGCAGCGCACCAGCCTCTACGACACGACCGCGGGCAGGCCGATGGGCGAGATCCCCGTGGCGGGTGAGCTGTCCTTCGACGGCGAGGGCACGCTGCTGGCCGTGGGTGGAGAGCACACCACGATCTGGGACGTGGCCACCCGCACGCAGGTCAGCGCGATCCCTACGGGCGAGGTCCGCGACGTGGCGCTGTCCGCCGACGGCCTGCGGCTGGCGGCGGTGGGACAGGACGGGCTGAAAGTCTGGAGCGTCCCCGAGGGTGAGCTGGTCAAGGGCCCGCTCGACACCATCCGGCAACCGCTGGCCTTCTCTCCCAACGGCGGACGGCTCCTGGCGGGGCACGACCTGGTGGACCTGTCCTCGGGCAAGGTCGTCGAGACCGGCGCGGGCGACGGCTTCGCCAACGCCTTCAGTCCCGACGGCACGATGGCCGCCTTCGTCACCGACGCCGACTACTTCGCGGTGTGGAAGCTCGCCACGTGGCCCCCTCAACCGGTCAGACGGTCGGCGTACGGCGCCAGCATCAGGTTCTCCCCCGACGGGAAGCTGCTGGCGATGGGCGGGGACCACACCACGCTGTGGGACGCCACGACGCTGCGCGAGATCAGCAGGGTGCCGCTCGGGCAGGACGTCGCCGACGTCGCCTTCAGCGCCGACGGAACGAAGCTGATCGGCCTGCGGGAGGACGGCAGCGTACGGGAGAGCCCCGTCGATCCCGCCATGGCCGCCAAGGCCGTCTGCGCGAAGGCGGGAGGCGCGCTGGACGAGGCGGGATGGAAGCGGCTGTTCCCCCTCACCCCGTACCCGGGCGGCATGTGCTCCTGAGCGGGAGCTTTCGCGCCTTAGGGTGTCGCTCATGGATCCCGTGCTCAGCCGCCGTGCGCTCAACCGCGCCACCCTCGACCGGCAGTTCCTCATCCGCAGGACCATGATGCCGGTCATCGACGTGATCGAGCACCTGGCGGGGTTGCAGGCGCAGACGCCGCACTCCTGGTACACCGGGCTGTGGAACCGTATCGAGGGATTCAAGGCGGAGCAGGCGGCCGACCTGCTCGAACGCAGGCAGATCGTCCGGATCGCGCTGCAGCGCTCGACCATCCACCTGGTCAGCGCGCGTGACTGCCTGGCGATGCGGCCGCTGGTCCAGATCGTCACCGAACGGATGACCCGCACCACCTTCGGCAGGAAGCTGACCGGTGTCGACCTCGACGAGCTGGAGACGCTCGCCAGGTCGCTGCTGGAGGACAGGGCGATGACCTTCGCCGAGCTCGGCAGGGCGCTGGGCGAGCGCTGGCCGGACAACGACCGGCACGCGCTGGGGCAGGCCGTGCGCTGGCTGGTGCCGCTGGTGCAGGTGCCGCCGCGCGGCCTGTGGGGCAGGAGCGGGCCGATCGCGCACACCGGCGCGGAGGGGTGGCTCGGGTTCGAGGCGCCGGCGATGACGGCCGGCGAGCTGGTGCTGCGGTACCTGAAGGCGTTCGGGCCCGCCGGCGTGAAGGACGTTCAGACCTGGTCGGGGCTGACCCGCCTCGGAGAGGTCGTCGCCTCGCTCGACCTGGTGACCTACCGTGACGAGGAAGGGCGGGTGCTCTACGACCTTCCCGGCATGGAGCTGCCGTCCGAGGACCTGCCGGTGCCGGTGCGGCTCATGTACGACTTCGACAACCTGTTCCTCTCCCACGAGGACAGGTCGCGGGTGGTGGAGCACGTGGACGTCCTCAAGAGGTTCGTCCCCCACAACGTGCAGCCGCGGATCATCCTGGTGGACGGGTTCCCCGCGGGGGACTGGACGACGGCGCGCGCCAAGGGCACGACCACGCTGACGATCCACCGGTGGGAGCCGTTCGACCCCGCGGAGGCGGGCCAGGAGGCGGCGCGGCTGCTGGCGTTCCTCGCTCCCGGCGACCGCCACGAGATCGTGGTCTCGGACGGCCCCTCGAAGACCTGACGCCGCCTGGATGTCCGGGCACCGTGGTCGCGGAGTTGCGCGACTGTCCCGGGGCCGGGTCAGCGGGTGAACGGGGTCACGTTGAGCCTGCCGCCGCCGCAGACGGTGGACACGAAGCGGACCTCCAGGTGCGACCGCTCGTCCGGCGGGTACACCAGCAGCTTGGCCGAGGCCGGGCACGAGGTCTCCGCTCCGGTCTCGACGACGGTCCAGCCGACCGTCGACGTGGCCGACCTGCCCGGTCTCAGGACCACCTTGTGCGGCGTCGCCGGCGAGGAGACGGCGGTGGACGCCGAGGCGGTCCGGGGGGCGAGGGCAGGGACGAGCACGGGGGCGAGCGCCGCACCGAGCAGCGCGGCGGCGACGGCGGTGGATGTGCCTTTCATACCTGGTGAGACTCCCGGGCGCGTGCTGCGGTTCGGTGATCAGGCTCATACGCTTGGTCACGTGTTGAGTAGTAACCGACTGCGTGTCCTGCTTGAGGTGTTCAGAACGGGCAGCATCGCCGGCGCGGCGAGAGTGCTGAAGCTGTCGCCTTCCGCGGTGTCCCATCAGCTGTCGCGCCTGGAGCAGGAGGCGGGCGTGGGCCTCGTCGAGCGCAACGCGCAGAGCCTGCGCCTGACCGAGGCGGGCCGCCGCCTCGCGATCCGCGCGCAGGAGGTCGTGGACATCATCGAGGCCGCGGAGAAGGATCTGCTCGCCCAGGCCAGGGTGGACGCCGGCGAGCTGCGCATCGGCTTCTTCGCCTCCGCCGGCTACCGGCTGCTGCCGCTGGCCCTGTCACGGTTCGCCTCCAGGTACCCGAAGGTGGCGCTCGACCTGGTGGAGGGCCAGCCGTACGAGCTGCTGCCCGATCTGGAGCGCGGCGCGCTCGACGTGCTGGTGGTCTTCGAACACGCCCTCGACCCGTGGCAGTGTCCCGAGGGGGTGGAGGTGGTGCACCTGTTCGACGAGCCGCAACTGCTGGTCGTACCGGCCGGGCACGCCGCGGCCCAGCGGCCCAGGGTACGGCTGGCCGACCTGGCCGACGAGCCGTGGATCACCACGTTCGGCGCCGAGCACCCGGTCTCGATCCTCGAGCGGGCCAGCACGCTGGAGGGCTTCTCGCCGCAGATCCGCTGCCGCAGCGACCACTACGAGGTGACGATCGGCCTGGTGCGGGCCGGGCTCGGCGTCGCGCTGGTGCCGAGCCTCGGCCTGATGGGTGCCAGCGGGCTGCAGACGTGCCGCCTGGTCACCCCGAACCTGTTCCGCAGGATCGGCGTGGCCAGGCGGCCGACCAACCCGAACCCGGCCGCCCGGTCCTTCCTCGCCTACCTCCGCACGGCCTCCGCCCAGCTCAGGAACTCGCTGGAGCCCTCACTGCGCTGACGCCCGTTCGGCGATGGCCATTCCCGCCTGCCGTACGGCGGCCGCCAGCTCATGCTCGGCGCCGGAGGGACCGTGGGCGAGCACGGCGTAGGCCACCCGCCTGTCCATGATCCCGACGTCGGATCGGATGCCGTCGTCGGTGCCGGTCTTGTTGGCCAGCCAGCCGCCCTCGGGATCGTGCCTGACCAGAGCGGGGACGAGGCTGTGGTCGGTGTTCTGCTGCATCCAGCCGCGCATGAGCACCTGCCAGCCGTCCGAGCCCGCGACGAGCGCGGCCAGCGAGGCCAGCTCGGCGGCGGTGCCGATCGCGAACGTCGGCGGGTCGCCAGGGCCGCGAGGCTCCCTGATCCGGTCGAGGAGCCTGGTCCTCGACAGGCCGAGGGCGGCGGAGGCGGCGTTGACCCTGTCGACGCCGACCCTGCGCAGCAGCGCGTTCGTGGCCGTGTTGTCGCTGATCGCGGCGGTGAGCAGGGCCAGGTCGCCGATCGTCCAGCTGCGCCCTGACAGCGACAGCAGCAGGCCCGAGCCTCCGCAGTAGTCGTCCTCGTGCAGCGTGACCGGCGTGTCGGGGTGGAGGATGCCGCCCTCGATGCTCATGGCCACCTCCGCCAGGAGGAGCAGCTTGCCGACGCTTGCCAGTGGCAGCTCGACGTCCTCGTTGACGCCGTGGAACTCTCCTGTCACCAGGTCGCGCGTCGCCACGGCGAGCGTGATGTCGTTCACAGCCCGATGATCCTTCCTGGCCTGTCCTCGGTGAGCGCGCCTCGCTCCACGGCGATCCGTCCGGCGACGACGACCGCCTCGACGCCGACGGGCGGCAGCAGCGGGTCGGCGTAGGTGGCGCCGTCCGCCACCGTCGCGGGGTCGAGCACCACCAGGTCGGCGTGCGCCCCGTCGCGCACCACTCCCCTGTCCTCCAGCCCGAACCTGTCCGCGGCCATCCCCGTCATCTTGTGGACGGCGATCTCCAGCGGGAAAAGGCCCTGGTCGCGGGAGTAGCGGCCGAGCACCCTCGGGAAGGTGCCCGCAAGGCGCGGGTGCGGATGCCCGGGTTTGGGCACGCCGTCCGAGCCGATCATGGCGAACTCGCTGGCCAGCACCCGCTGGACGTCGTCCTCGCGCATCGAGTGGCTGATGATCGTCACCTCGCCCTCCTCGGCGAGGAGCAGCTCGGCGGCCGTGTCCACGGGGTCGCCGCCCAGCTCGGCGATCGTGCGCCCCTCGACCTCGGGATGGTTGGCGGCGCAGGCGACCGAGATGCGGTCCCACCCGCCGTTGCCGACCGTGTTCTCCCAGCCCGGCACGCCGTCCTCGATCGCCCTGCGCATCCGGCCGCGTTCGCCGGAGTCGCGCAGCCGGTCGAGGAGTGCCTCCGTGCCGCCGTCGTTGGCCCACGGAGGGAACATCGCCGACAGTGACGTGCTGCCCTCGGTGTAGGGATAGACGTCGCAGGTGATGTCCATGCCCTGGGCGCGGAGCTCGGCGATGCGCGGCAGCGTCCGCCTGGTCCTGCCCCACGCGTGCTTGCCCGCCGTCTTGTGGTGGCTGACGTGGAGCGCGGCCCCGCTGTCGCGCGCGATCTCGACCGCCTCCTCCAGCGCCTGCTCGACGCGCGACATCTCGTCTCTGAGGTGCGTGACGTACGGCTTGCCGTACCGCGCCGCGACGCGGGCCAGCGCGACCACCTCGGCGGTGTCGCCGTACGTGCCGGGGGTGTAGATGAGGCCTGTGGACAGGCCCGCCGCACCGGCGGCCAGCGCGTCGTCCAGCAGCGCGCACATGGTGTCGAGTTCGGCGCGCGTGGCGGGGCGGTCCTCGTAGCCGAGCACGCCCGCCCTGAGCGTGCCGTGGCCGACGAGTGAGGTCAGGTGGTTCGACCGCGGGGCGTGCCCGTGCGCCTCCACGAACGCCCCATAGTCCTGAAATATCGAGATGTCGCCGCCGAAGCCGGCCCTGCTGGATCTGCGCAGGGCGGGGACACGCTCGGGCAGCGCCGGGAACAGGCTCGAACCGCAGTTGCCGCAGATCTCGACGGTGACGCCCATGCGCACGGGAGCCGCGGCCAGTTCCCTGCCCGCCTCGCCCAGAAGGGTGACCGCGTCGGAATGGGTGTGCACGTCGATGAAGCCGGGGGCGACGACCAGCCCGGTGGCGTCGATCACCCGCCCTCCCCCGCCGTCGGAGGGGCCGCCACCGGGCAGCAGGACGAGCCGGCCGCCCGAGACGCCGACGTCGGCCCTGCGCAACGGCGCGCCCGTCCCGTCGGCGACCAGACCGCCGCTGATCAGCACGTCAAGGCTCACGGAGTGGCCACCGTACCCTTCGGAAGGAGCGAGCCGTTCACAACACCTGCCCGAGGAAGGCGCGGGTGCGTTCGTGACGCGGGTTGGACAGCACCTCGCGAGGCGCGCCCTCCTCCACGATCAGCCCGTCGTCGATGAACACCAGGTGGTCGCCCGCCTCCCTGGCGAAGCCCATCTCGTGCGTCACCACGATCATCGTCATCCCGCTGGCCGCCAGGTCGCGCATGACCTGCAGCACCTCCTGCACCAGCTCGGGGTCGAGCGCGCTGGTCGGCTCGTCGAAGAGCATGACCTTGGGGTTCATGGCCAGGCTGCGCGCGATCGCGACCCGCTGCTGCTGACCGCCCGACAGCTGCCTCGGATAGTGGCCCGCCCTGTCGGCCAGGCCCACCCGGTCGAGCAGCGCGAGCGCGTGCGAGGTCGCCGCCGCCTTCGAGACGCGCTTCACCGTGCACGGCCCCTCCATGACGTTCTCCAGCGCGGTCATGTGCGGGAACAGGTGGAAGCGCTGAAAGACCATGCCGATCTCCTGCCGCTGCCTGCACAGCTCATCGGGCCGCAGGAGTTGCAGCCTGCCCGCCTTCTCGGCGAAGCCCATGAGCTCGCCGTCCACCCACACCCGGCCCGCGTCGATCGTCTCCAGCCTGTTGACGCAGCGCAGCAGCGTCGACTTGCCCGAGCCCGAGGGGCCGACGACGCAGACCACCCCGCCAGGAGGCACGTCGAGGCTGACACCCCTGAGCACCTCCAGGTGCCCGAAGCTCTTCCTGACCGATTCGATCTTCACCATGCTAGTGGCCACGGCTGAACCTCCTCTCCAGGAAGTGCTGGCCGACGGTGGCCACGCTGGTGAGCAGCAGGTACCAGGCCGAGGCGACGACCAGCAGCGCGATGACCTCGAAGTTGTCGAGGTAGATGCGCTGCGAGACGGTCAGCAGCTCGGCGCCGGAGATGACGGAGACCATCGAGGTGGTCTTCAGCATCGAGATGAACTGGTTGCCGGTCGGCGGGATGATCACCCGCATCGCCTGAGGGAGCACGACCCTGCGCAGGATCTGCCGGTGCGTCATGCCCAGCGACTCGGCCGCCTCCCGCTGGCCCGGATCGACCGAGCGGATGCCCGCCCGGACGATCTCGGCCATGTAGGCGCCCTCGTTGATGGTCAGCCCGAGCAGCGCCGCGGTGAACGGCGTGATCAGCTCGTTGGCCGGCCACTGGAGGAACATCGGGCCGCCGAACGGGATCCCGATCCCGATCTCGGGGAAGACCAGGCCGATGTTGAACCAGAAGATGAGCTGCACCAGCAGCGGCGTGCCGCGGAAGAACCAGGTGTAGAGGCCTGACGCGCCGCGCAACACGGGGCTGTCCGAGAGCTGCATGACGGCGGCGACCACGCCGAGGCCCACGCCGATCGCCATCGACAGCGCGGTCAGCGCGATCGTGATCCACAGGCCGCCGAGGATGCGGCCGTCGAGCAGGAACTCGACGATCACGTCCCAGTGCAGGTTGGGATTGACGATGATCGTGTAGGCCAGCCACGCCATGACCAGCGCCGCCAGAGCCGCCGCGACGAGCCGCCCCGGCCTGGGCGGCTTCACCGCCTCGATCCGGAGGTCCAGGTCCATCATGCTCCGGTGTTGATCGTGACCTTGGAGACGGCGTTCGGCGTCGTGCCGTACTTCTCCAGGATCTTCCCGTACTCGCCGCTGTCGATCAGCTCCTGCAGCGCCTTCGCGACGGCGTCGCGCAGGCCCGTCTGCTTCTTGTCGACGGCGATGCCCCACGGCCCCGCGTCGTACTGCTCGGGCAGGACGTCGTACTTGCCGGTCTCCTTGGCGTACATGTAGGCCACGGGCGAGTCGACGATCGTGGCGACGGTACGACCCGAGTCGATGGTGAGCAGGCCGGTCGGGGCGTCCTCGCTCTGCATGATCTCCATCTTCTGTGCGCACCTGTCGTTCTGGCGCTTGCCGATCTCCAGGTTGGAGCTGCCCTTGGCCAGGACGACCTTCTTGCCGCACAGGTCGGCGAGGGTCTTGATGCCTTCGGGGTTGCCCTTCGCGACCATGATGGAGCCGCCGGCGTTGAAGTAGTCGACGAAGTCGACGGCCTTGCGGCGCTGCTCCAGATCGCTGAGCGCGGCCATGGCGATGTCCCACCTGCCGCCCTGCAGCCCGGGGATCAGGCCGTCGAAGGAGGCGTTGATGATGCGCGTCTTCAGCCCGAGCCGCGCGCCGATCGCGACGGCCAGGTCGGCGTCGACGCCGGTCATCTCCTGGGTGCCCGGCTTGTACATCTCCATTGGCGGATAGCCCTCCGAGGTGGCCATCCGCAGCTCGCCCGACTTCCTGACGGTGTCGGGGACGAGGTCCTTGGCGCTCTTGCCCGTCGAGGACGGTGGCGTGGGTGCCGCCGCCGTACCCGAGCCGGACCTCCCGCATCCCGCGCCCAGCGCGCAGACCGCCACCAGGGCGATGACCAGGTGTTTTCGCATGGCACCTCATGGTGGTCAGCCCGCCGGCCGCCACCAAGCCTCGTGAAGGCATGCGACCCTCACCAACGAATCCATCGAGGCTCAGACGGGCCAGGCATCGGATCTGCCTACGCTTCCTTCCCATGAGCTTGGACATTTGGCCCCAGACCGCCACCTGGGACGGCGGGGAGCTGCACCTGGGCGGCGTGGGAGCGGTGGAACTGGCCAGGGTGTACGGCACGCCCGCCTACGTGCTCGACGAGGCCGACTTCGTCGCCCGCGCCCGCGCATGGCTGGACGCGCTGCCCGACGGCGACGTCCACTACGGCGGCAAGGCGTTCCTCTGCCCCGAGGTGGTCCGCTGGCTGGACGGGCTCGGCCTCTCGCTCGACGTGTGCACCGGCGGCGAGCTCGCCGTCGCGAAGGCCGGAGGGATGCCGCCCGAGCGGGTCGTCTTCCACGGCAACAACAAGTCGCCCGCCGAGCTGCGCCGCGCCGTCGAGTGGGGCATCGGCTGCGTGGTCGTCGACTCCTTCACCGAGATCTCCAGGCTCGCCGCGATCGCCGCCGACCTGGGCGTCAGGCAGCGGGTGATGATCAGGGTGACGCCCGGCGTCGACCCGCACACCCACGCCTTCATCGCCACCGGCGGTGAGGACTCCAAGTTCGGCTTCTCGCTGAGCGCGGGCGCGGCCGCGCTGGCCGTGGATCGGGTGGCCGCCGAACCCTCGCTGGAGCTGTACGGCCTGCACTCCCACATCGGCTCGCAGATCTTCGATCTGGACGCCTTCGGCACCGCCGCGAACAGGATGGCCGAGTTCGCCGCCGGCGTCGGCGTCACCAGGCTCGACCTGGGCGGCGGCCTCGGCATCGCCTACCTGCCGACCGACGCCACCCCTCCGACACCCGCCGAGCTCGTCGCCGTCCTGAAGAAGGAGACGGCGGGCCTGCGCCTGGCCGTCGAGCCCGGCAGGTCCATCGCGGGACCCTCCACGGTCGCGCTCTACGAGGTCGGCACGATCAAGGGCCGCTATGTCAGCGTCAACGGCGGCATGAGCGACAACCCCCGCCCCGGCATGTACGGCGCCGCCTACACCGCCTCGCCGGCCAACCGGGTCTCCGACGCTTCGCCCAGCCTGTTCACGGTGGTCGGCAAGCACTGCGAGAGCGGCGACGTGCTCGTCAGAGACCTCCCCCTGCCCGGCGACCTGCGGCCCGGCGACCTGCTCGCCGTTCCCGTGTCGGGCGCCTACCAGCGCTCCATGGCGAGCAACTACAACCACGTGCCACGGCCCCCCGTCGTGGCGGTACGTGATGGCGCGGCCAGAGCGATCGTCCGCCGCGAGACCGAGGATGACCTGCTGAGGCTCTACCTGTAGGTCCTGATCCTGTTGGTCGCCGCCGCGTACTGGCGGCGGCCGACGAGCATCCACACGATCCTGGCCACCAGGGGCAGCTTGGCGAGGAAGTCGGCGCGTTCCCTCGGCGTCGCCTCCTCCAGGATCGCGCCGAGGGAGACGAGCAGCTTGTCCTTCGGGATCGATTCGCGGCCCGCCTCGCCGAGGCTCTCCCACTCCTCGACCGTGACGTGGCGGGTGACCAGCGGAAGGATCTCCTCCTCTTCCTGCTTGAGATGGGCGTCGAGCTCGCCGGACAGCTCGGCCACCAGCGCCGCGATGCGCTCACCCCGCGCGGGGGCGGCCTCCGCCACCCAGCCGGGGAGCAGGTCCTCGATGGCCGGGATGAGCGCCGCGACCCGCTCGTGCTGCGCTTCCATGGTGAGGATCAGATCCTTCTCCGGCGATGCCCGCTCCAGCAGCAGCGGCCAGAGCATCCTGTCCTCGGTTTCGTGATGGTGGTGCAATCCGGTGAGGATGTCCTTCAGGTGCTCCGCCAGCACGGCGGCACGGTCGGTGTCGCCGGCCCTGACGGCCCTGATGTAGGCGGGCAGCGCGCCGAACTCCCTGCGGAAGACGCGGTGGACGACCACCATCTCCCAAATTCCTGGTTTCTCGTCATTCACCCTGCGAGTGTGGGAGGCGCGGCTTGGAAACGAATTGCAGATTCATCCTTTGCGACGGTGGGGTGCGTCAGAGCGGAACTGGGGGGGCATAGGCGGGCCATGGCCGAGTTCCTGACTGACATCAAGACCATCCGCGAGCGCGCCAGAGCCGAGATCGGCAAGGGCCCCATCACCGACGCCTACGGCGCCGACCTGGAACGCGTCATCCAGGTCTGCAACGAGGCGCTGGCGACGGAGATCGTCTGCGTGCTCCGCTACAAGCGGCACCACTACACCGCCACCGGCATCATGGCCGAGTCCGTCGCCGGCGAGTTCCTGGAGCACGCGACGGAGGAACAGGAGCACGCCGACAGGCTGGCCGCCAGGATCGTGCAGCTCGGCGGACAGCCCGACTTCAACCCCGACACGCTGACAGCACGCTCGCACTCGCAGTACGACTCCAGCGCGGACCTCACCGAGATGATCAAGGAAGATCTGGTCGCCGAGCGCATCGCGGTCGCCGCCTACACCGAGATCGTCCAGTGGCTCGGCGACAAGGACGTCACCACCCGCCGTGTCTTCGAGGACCTGCTGGCCAAGGAGGAGGAGCACGCGGACGACTTGAAGAGCCTGCTGGAGCGCATGCCCCGCTAGACCCCGACCTCCCCCCTGCCCGACACCCCACCAGGCGGAGGCGGGTCCCTAGTTGCGGGCCGCCCACATCCCCAGGCCCAGCGCCACCGCGTGCTCGGGCGTGTCGACGCGTGTCACCGGAATGCCCAGGTCGCGCCGCAGCCTCCTGGGCAGCCCGGCCAGCCGGGCGCCGCCTCCCGTCAGCAGCAGCCCGCGACGCGCCACGTCGGCGGCGATCTCGGGTGAGCACGACTCGAGGATCTCCCGCACCGCCTCGACGATCGCCCTCACCGCGGGATCGATCGCCTCGTGGACGCAGTCGGCCGACACCGTGGCGTACATCGGCGCGCCGTGCCTCGGATGAGCCCCGCTGACCTCCATCCGGCGCCCCGCGGGCGGATCGCAGGCCGCGCCGATCTCCTCCTTCAGCGACTCTGCCGTCCTGTCGTCGATGACGATCCCGTAGGCGCGCCTGACCTCCAGCTTGATCGCCCTGTCCATCTCCTCGCCGCCGGTCCTCATCGACCTGACCGCCACCGATCGGCCCATCGACACCGCCGCCACGTCCGTCGTGCCGCCGCCCACGTCCACGATGATCGCCGCGATCGGATCGGCCAGCGCCAGTCCCGCGCCGAGCGCGGCCGCCAGCGGCTGCTCCATGAAGGTGATCTGGCGGGCCTGTGCCTCGTAGGCCGCCTCCAGCGCGACCTTCCGCTCGATCGCGGTGATCCCGCCGGGAACCGCGATCGTCATGCGCGGCCTGGCGAACGGGTGTCCGTGCACCTTGTGCACGAAGTGGCGCAGCATCTGGCGGGCCGCGTCCGGCTCGACGATCACCCCGTTCCTGACCGGCCGTACGGTGACCGTGCCGGTCAACGGGTTCCTGGCGTCGGCGCCGAACGCGACGATCTGCCCTGTCTCCTGATCGACCGCGACGAGCGACGGCTCGTTGAGCAGGATGCCCCTGCCGCTCACGTGGATGCGCGTGCTGGCCGTACCGAGATCGACGGCCAGATCCCTGCTGAGGAACGGGAGCATCGATTCGAGCCGCCTGACACTCATGCCGTTCCTCATGGTTGTTGCGTTGCCTGCCCGGAGTCCACGCAACACCAATCGCTCACCCCAAATCGGCAAACGTGCCACGAAACGTGCTATATCGCCCATCGTTCGCCCACACCGATGATCACCGTCTCCCCGCGCCGTGGCCCGCGCGGTCGCGCACCGGCCCTCCAGCGGCCGACATCCCGTCGTGGGCCGCCACGCCGCCACGCCGCCGCGTCGTCGGCGACCTCGGGTGGGCAGGTGACAGGGATCGACGCACGGCGTCACCTCGCGATCGTGTCGTTGACGTGAATGGACGCCGGGCGGTGCCGCCGGACCCTAGGTCGTGGCCAGGGCGACCGTCGGCGAGAGGCGGGCGGCGCGCATGGCCGGATAGATGCCCGCGACGGTGCCGATGACGAGCGCGGCCGCGATCGCCCCGCCGATCGCCCATGGTGGTACGACGGGCGGCCAGTCCCGCTCGAGCGCGTAGCCGGAGGCGGCCAGCGCGCCCACCGCCGAACCGGCCACGCCGCCCAACGCGGACAGCAGCAGCGATTCGGACAGGAACTGGACGCGTATCTGTCCCCTGGTGGCGCCCAGGGAGCGGCGCAGGCCGATCTCCCGACGGCGTTCGAGCACGGAGATGACCATCGTGTTGGCCACGCCGACGCCGCCGACCAGCAGCGCGACCGCGCCGAGGCCGAGCAGCAGGTTGGTGAAGGCGCCCGCGGCCGCGGCCTTGGCGGCCAGGGCGTCGGAGGGGCGGCTGACCTCGACCTCGGCGGGGTTCTCCGGGTTGACCGTGCGCGGCAGCACCGCTCGCACGGCCTCCACGGCTTCGTCGGCCGAACGCTCGTAGATGGTGGTGGGATGGCCGTTGAAGCCGAGGAGCCGCTCGGCGACGGGGACGCCGACGAGAGCCGACCGTTCGATCTCCGGGGCCAGCGGCATCGGCCCCAGCAGGCCGATGACCGTGAACCACCGGTCGCCCATCCACACCCGCACGCCCGTCCTGGTGATGCCGAGCCGCGAGGCGGCCTCGGAGCCGAGGACGACGGCGGGCTGCTGTTCGGTCGCGGCGTTCAGCCAGGTCCCCTTCGACACGCCGCCTTCCAGGGTGGTCAGCAGCTCGGTCGTCGCCGCCTGGACGGCGATGCCGCCGGTGACCGTGTCGGGGATGCGGTCGGTGCGCCGCACGCCGGTGTCGAGGGAGCCGGTGGCCGAGGCCGTGCGGACCGAGCCGATGCGCTTGACCATGCGCAGCGCGGTGGTGGGCAGCTCGGCCTTCGTCCCGAACATCGTCTGGCCGGGCGAGACGGTGAGCAGGTTGGTGCCCAGCCGGTCGAGCCTGCGCATCAGCTCCGCGCCGGAGGATGACGAGATGCCGATCACGGCGATCATGGCGGCGATGCCGATGGCGATCCCGAGCGCCGACAGCACCACCCTGGCCGGCCGGGCCCGCAGCCCCGCCGCTCCGACCCTGAACACGTCGGATGGGCTCAGCCGGGAGGGACTCAACCGATCGCGCGTCACGTCCGCGCTCCCTTCGTGGTGGCGGCCGGCCGGACGGCGCCGTCGCCGCGGTCGTCGACGATCAGGCCGTCGCGGACGCGGACCTGACGCGAGCACCACGTGGCGATCTCCGCGTCGTGCGTGATGATCGCGATCGTCGTGCCGGCGGCGTGCAGATCACGCAGCACCCCGAGCACCTCTGAGCCCGCCGAGGAGTCCAGGTTGCCGGTGGGTTCGTCGGCCAGCAGCAGCGGCGGGTCACCGGCCACCGCACGAGCCACCGCGACGCGCTGCTGCTCCCCGCCCGACAGCTGGTTCGGCCTGTGTGCCAGCCGGTGGCCGAGCCCGACCCTTTCCAGGGCGGCCGCGGCCCGCTCGCGCCTGGCCCGCAAGGGGACTCCGCTGTACAGGAGGCCGTCGGCCACGTTGTCCAGCGCGCTGACCCCGGGCGCCAGATGGAACTGCTGGAAGACGAAGCCCAGGGTACGGCCCCGCAGTGCCGACAGCTCGCGGTCCGGCAGCGCGGCGATGTCGTGCCCGGCGACGCGCACCGTGCCGGTGGTGGGCCGGTCCAGGGTGCCGACCATGTGGAGCAGGGTGGACTTGCCCGAACCTGAGGGACCGACGATGGCCAGCAGCTCGCCGAACCCGATCGTGAGGTCCACCCCGCGCAACGCCCGCACGTGGCCGTTGTAGACCTTGGTCACCTCGCGCAACTCCACGACGTACGACGGGCTCATGTCGCGGGCACCCCGACCTTCATGCCCTCCGACAGGCCCGCGCCGCTGATCTCCACCAGCCCGCCGCCGAACGCCCCTGTCCGCACCCTCACGACGCGGGCGGCGCCCCCCTCGACGACCTCCACGCCGAATCCGCCCTCGCGCAGCGCCAGCAGCGCCTCCACCGGTACGGCCAGCACGTTCCTGCGCGGCTCGCCGTCCAGCTCCACCTCGACGGGTGCCTGGTCCAGCTTCGTCTCGGGGGCCCTGCTCAGCGTGATGTCGAGGTCGATGGTGGTGCCTGCGTCCTGGCCCCGATCCGAGCTCTTTCTCCTGGCCACGGTGCCCACCGAGGTGATCTTCCCGCTGGCGCGCTCCCCGCCGGGAAGCTCCACGGTGACCTTGGCGCCCTTCCTGGCCAGCGCCTGGTCGCCGGTGTCGAGGTCGACGTGGACCAACCTCCGGATGCCGCTGACCGTGAGCGCCTGCCGACCCGGTGCGGTCTTCGCGCCCACCGTGGCCATGGCCTCGGTGACGCGGGCCGCCGCCGGAAGGAACACCACCTGCGTGCCGTCCACCCGGCCTGTCTCCGGCAGCCCCTGGTCGTCCTGCCATCCCGTGACCGCGAGGTGGGTGGAGTAGCTGAAGTGGTCGTCGACGGTGAGGTGGTCGCCGTAGCCGAGCGCCCGCAGGTTGCGCTCCAGCTGCTCCACGTCCTGCCCGTCCTCGATGCCCTGCCGCAGCTGCCGGTAGAGCGGCAGCCTGCCGTACATGAGCACGACCGGCCTGCGGTCGACCTCGAGCAGAGGACGACCGCGGCGGATCACCGCGCCCTCGGCGGGCGCCCAGGTCACGGTGCCCGAGGCGTCGGTGACCAGCCGGCGTTCGCCCGCGTAGGTGAGCGAGCCGTCGACGGTCTTGGTGTCCACCAGGTCCTGCCGGGTGATCGTCGCCGTGGCGGGGACGGGTGCTGTGGCCGGCGCCGCCGTGCCGGCGCCGCCGTCGCCGAGCACGGTCACCGCCGTCCAGGCGGCGGCGACCGCGAGCAGGCCGCCACCGGCGAGGGCGAGGCCTCTCCTCATGAGGGGAATCCCTCGGGGGCGAACTCCTTGCACGCCCGCTGGACCTCCTGGACCTTCCGCTCGGGCGTCCCCCTGGGGATGTCGATGTCGACCCGGCCGTCGGGCGAGGGGTCCTTCATGTCGATGCCGTGCTCGCGCATGCACCGGGCGAACGCGACGAGCTGGTCAAGCATCTCCGGGTCGGGCTTTCCCTTGCTGTCGCCGACGGCGGCCTCCATGAAGTGCTTGCACGCCTGCTGGGCCTTGCCGACCTTCTGCTCCTCTCCCTTGCGGGTCTGGACGCTGATCGCGCCGTTCGGCTCGGGGTCCTTCATGGTGACGCCGTGTTCGCGCATGCACTGGGCGAACTTGAGCTGCGCCTCCCGCCGGTCGGTGGGAGCGGCGGCCGATGCCGAGGCGGCGGGCTTGGCCGTGTCGCCGCCTCGGTCGCCGCCCGTGCCGCTGCTCGCGCCGGTGCCGCCTGCGGGGGCGCCGCACGCGGCAAGGGCCAGTACCAGGACCGGCGGCAGGGCCGCCAGCGCACGGCGGGTTCGCATTCGCATGGTGTCGTCTCCTCGTGTCATGGCCGGAGCTGAAGGCGGCCGCTCGGCAGGCCATGCAACGCGAAGGGCTGTTTCCCCGGCGTTTCGAGGACGACGACCTCCGTCCCCGTGCCCGGTCGCCGCCGACGTCGGTCGCTAACGGAAAGGAAACGTGGCGTCGGCGAGCATGGCCTGCGCGGGCCACAGGCGTCGGATGCGGGCGGCCGCGTCGGGAAGGAGTGCGACGGATGCGGGTGCTGGTGGTGGAGGACGAGGCGATGCTCGCCGACGCGATCGCGGAGTGGCTCCGCGAGGAGACCCATGCCGTCGATGTCGCCTACGACGGCGCCGCCGCCCTGGAACGCGCGGCCGTCAACGACTACGACGTGGTCGTCCTGGATCGGGACCTGCCCGCCGTGCACGGCGACGAGGTCTGCCGCGAGCTGGTCGAGGCGGGGTCGGCGGCGCGGGTGCTGATGCTCACCGCCGCCGGCGAGGTCACCGACCGCGTCGCGGGACTGCGTCTCGGCGCCGATGACTACCTGACGAAACCGTTCGCCTTCGCCGAGCTGGCCGCACGCGTCCTGGCGCTGGGGCGGCGCTCTCGACCGGCCGTTCCTCCGGTGCTGCGCCGCGCGGGCATCACCCTGGACCCGGCGCGGCGCGAGGTGTTCCGCGACGACCGCTACGTGCCGCTGGCGAAGAAGGAGTTCGCCGTCCTGGCCGAGCTGCTGCGCGCCGAAGGGGCCCCGGTCTCGGCCGAACACCTGCTGGAGAAGGTCTGGGACGAGCACGCCGACCCCTTCACGGGGGCCGTCAGGCTCACGGTCCTCCGGCTGCGGCGCAAGCTCGCCGACCCGCCCGTCGTCGAGACCGTCACGGGAGTGGGGTATCGCATCCCGTGAGCCTTCGCCGACCGCTGCCGCGCCGCATCACCCTGCGGACCCGCCTCACGCTGATCTACGGCTGCCTGTTCCTCGCCGCAGGGGTGGTGCTGCTCGGTGTCACCTACGCGCTGTTCGACCAGCAGCTCAGCGGCTCAGGACCGACGTTCGACAGCGCGGGCGCCGCGCCTGCCTCGCAGACCGGCCCGCCCCAGACGAAGGACCTCACCGTGGTCACCGAGCACGGCGACAGGCTCACCGGCGCATCCGCGGAGACGTGGCTCAGTGACCAGAAGAACACGCTGCGCGACGCCGCCAGCACCTCCCTCATCACCCAGGGCGGGCTGGCGCTTCTCGTCGTCGGCGGCGCAGCCGTCGGCTTCGGCTGGCTCGTCGCCGGCCGGGTGCTGGCTCCGCTGCATCGGGTGACCGAGACCGCCCGCCGGATCGCCGGCGCCTCCGCCGCCGCCGACCGCGGCCTGCACGAGCGCATCGCGCTGCGCGGTCCTGACGACGAGGTCAAGGATCTGGCCGACACCTTCGACACCATGGTCGAGCGGCTCGACCGGTCCTTCGACGGGCAGCGCCTCTTCGTCGCCAACGCCTCGCACGAGATGCGCACCCCGTTGACTCTTGGCCGTGCCCTGGTCGAGCTGGCCATGCACCGCGCGACGGCCTCCGAGGACGTCAAGCGGCTCGGCGAGAACCTGCTGGAGATCAACTCGCGCCACGAGCGGCTCATCTCGGGATTGCTGCTGCTGGCCCGCTCCGAGCGTGAGATCACCGACGGCTCCCCTGTGGACCTCGCGGACGTGGTGGGCCACGTGGTCGCTCAGAACGCGCCGCAGGCCCGGCAGGCGGGGGTCACGGTGCGGGAGGAGGCGGGCCCCGCGCCCACCGCGGGCGACGGGCTGCTGCTGGAACGCCTGGTGCACAACCTGGTGGAGAACGGGATCAGGCACAACACCGGCGCAGGCGGCGCCTGGGTACGGGTGACCAGCCGTACGCTGCCCGAAGGGCGCGTGGCGGTGGAGGTGAGCAACACCGGCCCTGTCGTGCCGCCGTACGAGATCCAGTCCCTGTTCGAGCCGTTCCGCCGCCTTGGCGGCGACCGGCTGGTCACCGCCAAGGGCGCGGGCCTCGGCCTGTCCATCGTCCGCTCCATCGCCCGCGCCCACGGAGGCGACATCGTCGCCCGCTCCCGTGAGGGCGGCGGGATGACGGTGACCGTCACCCTGCCGCTGAGCCCCGAAGGCGGAGCGGCGGAGACGAGCGTGACGTGAACGGTGTGCCGGCAGACCCTTGCGGTCAGGTGGTGTGGACCTCCATCTCCCAGAGCGAGTAGCCGAAGCCGGTCGCCCGACGGACCCCTTGCATCCGGACGAACCTCGCGCTGTTGGGCTGGTCGATCCACACCTCGTCCACTCCGCCGTCACTGGCGGTCACCTCCGCGGCGGGCTGCCACGTGGTGCCGTCGGCGGAGACCTCGATGCGGTAGGCGGCGGCGTGGGCGGCCTCCCAGCGGAGCACGACCTTGCCGACGTCGGCCGCCCTTGCCAGCTCGACCTGGAGCCACTCACCGTCGGCGGCCCTGGACGACCAGCGGGTGGCGGCATCGCCGTCCACCGCCTTGGCGGCCTCGAACGTGGTGCCGTTCTCGACGCTGGAGGCGGTGGCGGGCCTGCCGAGCGCCTGGTTGACCGCCGTCACGGGCCGGTGGACTGCCACCTTCAGCTCGGCCTTGACCTCGCCGAAGCTCACCGTCACCGTCTCGGTACGGCCGGCCGCCCCGGCCGGCGGGGTGATCTCCAGCGGGACGACGACCTGCCCGCCGCGCGGCACGGTGACCCGCTTCCCCGCCGGGGCGACGGTCCATCCCTGGGGGGCGCCCACCGCGAGCGTTCCCTCGACCGACCTGGCCAGCCGCGTCGTCAGCACCGCCGTCGCCGTGGACTTCCTGCCCGCCATGGCCTCGAGCATGCCGGGAGTGAGCAGGAGGTCGGCGGGGGGCACGTCGGCGTAGCGTGGGACGATCTCGGCGATCCGCGGCGCGGCGCCGCCCGCCGTCCATGCCAGCCGTACGGCGTCGCCTGTCACGTCGGGCGCGTCGAGCTCGGTGTACGGCCCGGCGAGCGAGCCGATCGCCTGCCACTGGCCACCCACCCTGACCTGCACCTCGGCGGCTCCCGTGCCGATGACGACCACCTTGTCGATCGCGCGCGGCCGGGAGAGCGTCACCTGCAGGGCCTGCCCGCTCGACGGCGAGCCGGAGGCCGCGTAGGCGGTGTCGAGGTTGCCGTCGACGGTGGCCGCCAGGTTGCCCGCGGGCGTGCCGCTCGCGGTGAGCCTGGTCGTGTCCCGGTCGAGCGTGCCGACCGTGAACTCGCGCACGACCAGCCAGTTGTCCTGCCCGCCCGTCGAACGGTAGCGGACGTAGCGGGCCAGTGCGCCCTCGGGCGCCTTGGCCCTGACCTCGGCGCTCGTGCCCGTGGTCAGCGCCGTCCAGGTCGTGCCGTCGACGGAGTGTTCCAGGACGCCCGCGTGGATGTAGTCGGCGGGGCTCGAGCTCTTGCCCATCAGCACGGCGATGTCGCCGATGGTCCTGGCCGAGCCGAGGTCGACGGTCACCGCGTCGCCCGCACCGGGCGCGCCGTTGCTCCAGTAGAAGGTGTCGGGGTTGCCGTCGGTCATCAGCTCGGGGGCGTATCCGGAGTAGACGCCGAGCGTGCTGGAGGCGGTCGGCCGATCCGGGTCGACGCCGATCCAGGCGTCGAAGGCTTTGAGTGCGTCGGCGATGAACAGGTCGACGACGCCGTCGCCGACCTTGGGGAAGGTGGTGGCGTGCGGCTGCCGTACGTCCCTGATGGCCTTGGCGTCGGCGACCAGCTCGGCGATCTCCTCGCGCAGCGCCAGCGCGCGCTTCCCGTCGTCGGCGTGGACGGCGTCGGCCAGGTCGAGGGCCTTCACCATGGCCGTGGTCCACAGCCTGGCCGCGTCGAGCCACGACTTCGCCTCGTCGAGGAAGGCGCGGTCGGCCACGCCGCGGGTGATGAGGTCGGACGCCTTGGCGTACCGTTCGGCGATCGCGCGCAGCCCCTCGCCCTTGGCGATGGCGGCGGCGAGGACGGGCGACTGCTTGGTGTGCAGCGTGCCGTCGAGGGTGTTGAGGTCGGCGAAGTCGCGCAGCGCCTGGATGGCGGCCTGGTCGCCGCCCGCCACCTCGGCCAGCGCGCGCAGCCACGACCGCTCGGCGTCGTAGGCCTTGTCGTTCCATCCGAAGTCGCCGAAGGAGTAGAGCGCGATCTTGCTGACGGCGGCCTGGTTCATCGGGTTGGAGATGATGCCGGCCAGGCTCTCCGACAGGCCGTTCTCCCGCCCGGTGTAGGCGGCGATCGACAGGCGGCCGGGATTGTAGTCGTTGACCGGGTAGTTGTCCCAGACCAGGATCTTGTGGCCGAACACCGCCCGCGCCTCGGCGACCTCCCGCCTGAGGATCACCTTCGGGACCACGCCCCATCCCGTCCAGTGGACGATCACCTCGGGGTCGAGGTTGTCCCTGAACGCCTTCTTGTAGGGGGTGTCGGTGGCGTTGTAGTACTCGGTCGGCACGGTCTGCAGCGGCGCCACGTCGCCCTTGCTCCGCACCCAGGCCTGCACGGTGTTGAGCAGGTCGGTCTGCGCGTGGCCAGGACCGGTCGTGCCGTACTTCGCGCGGTCGCCGTCGCAGTTCCATCTGTTGGGGTCGATGTCGTCCAGCGCGACGTTGAACGACCTGCCGCCGAGCGCGTAGATCGCCTCGAACTTGGCCAGCAGCCTGTTCACGTCGTCGGGCGAGGTGTAGCAGATCGAAAGGCCCGGCGAGATCGCGAACGTGAAGTCCACCCTGTTCGCGCGGGCGCGACTGATCAGCTCGCCCAGCTGCGCCAGCTTGTCCTGAGGGTACGGCTCCCGCCACTTGTCACGGTGGTAGGGGTCGTCCTTGGGCGCGTACTCGTAGGTGTTCATCCGGTGCGCGCCGAGGTAGTCGAGATGGTCCAGCCTGTCCTGGTGCGACCAGGGCGTGCCGTAGAAGCCCTCGATCGAGCCCCGGTAGGCCATGGACGGCCAGTCGCGCACGACCACGCCGGGCACCAGGTCGGTGCCCGCGCGCTTCTGGATGAGCTGGGCGAAGGTGAGCGCGGCGTAGTAGGTGCCGTCCGCGTCGACGCCGTCGAGCGCGATGTGCTTGCCGCCGCGCCTGCCCTTGCCTGCCGCGAGCACGTAACCCTCGGCGGGGAGCCCCTCGGGACCCTTCACGCCCAACCTGTCGGCGCCGCCGCCCAGCCAGAGGGTGACGGGCGTCTTGGGATCCTCGCCGTCGGTGGTCTCGATCCGCTGGACGCCCGCGGCTTCCAGCGCCTTCCTGACGACGGCCTCGGCCTGAGGGTCGCTCCGAGTGGTACGGACCAGTCCGACAACAGGGGTGAGAGGGAAGCCATCTCCTGTGGGGGTGACCTCCTGCGGAGTGGGGTAGAGCTGGTCGGTGGGCCGGTCGGGACGGGCGTGGGCAGGTGTCGCGGCGAGGAGGGAAGAGGCGGCGAGAGCGGTCGCGAGGATGATCAAGCCGGGACGTTTGGGGGGCACGCGTCCTCCTTTGCGCAATACACCCTTCAAGGGTGCACGATTGCTCACATAAGACCACCCACTCCGTATGCGGTCAATACCGGTACGGACCACCATTCATCCACCAGGCCTGGACGGCGACTACACACGCGTGTAGCGTCCTATCTGAGCGAGTAGCCCGTTACACGCATGGATAGGGATGGATGACAGTGACGACGACCGGACCCGACCCCGAGGACCTCACCGCCCGTGCCCGTATCAGGGACGCCGCGATGCAGCACTTCGGCGAGCACGGGTTCGAACGGGCGACGATCAGAGGCATCGCCGAGACCGCCGGTGTGTCGTCAGGGCTGGTACGCCACCACTTCGGTTCCAAGCAGGCGCTGCGCGAGGCGTGCGACGCGTACCTGGCCAGAATGATCCGCAGGCTCAACGACGACGTCAGATCGGGCGACGCCCTCCACAAGGGCAACCCGGTCGCCACCGCCAAGGCCGCGATGGGCCCCTATCAGCAGTACCTGGCGCGCGCGCTCGCGGAGGGATCGGCCGAGACCGTCTTCGACGAGATGGTCGAGCTGAGCGAGCAATGGCTCGCCGACCTTGACAAGACCCGCTCCGACCTCCCCGACGTCGACAGGAAGACCAGGGCCACGGTAGGCACCGCGATGGCGCTGGCCATCGCGGTGCTCCACAAGCACGTGTCCAGGGGCATGGGTGTCGACCTGTTCAGCCCCGAGGGAGACCTGCTGCTCGCCAGGACCCTCATCGACATCTACTCGCACCCCATGCTCAGCCTCGACGACGCCGCCGACGTCAGAGCCGTCCTCGACCGGATCCAGGCCGAGCAGACCAAGACAGATCGCGGAGCCACGCTCCGCCGACCCGAGGAGCATCCCCATGACTGACGCCATCGCGGCGGGGAGCTGACCCTGCTGCCGCTCGCCGTCCTGACCGCCGCGGCGGCGGCGCTCATCCTCCTCGGCCTGTACGGCCTGCGCCGCCGGGACATGGCGGCCGGCTGAGCCGTACCACCGGACTCCCCTGCTCGAACGCACAGGAAGGACCGAGATGTCCGAGCCCACGACCGCCGCGGCCATGCCGACCGCACGCGTGGCAGGCTGCCCCTTCGACCCGCCAGAGGATCTCGCCCGGCTGCGTGAGGACCAGCCGATCGCCCCCATGGTCTACCCCGACGGCCACCTCGGCTGGCTCGCCACCAGTCACGCCCTGGTGCGCGCCGTCCTCGCCGACCCTCGGTTCAGCCACAGGGCCGACCTCACCCACGCGCCCCTGGGGGGAACACGCATGGGCGAACCCCGGCCGGCACCCCCCGGAATCTTCACCGCGATGGACCCGCCCGAGCACACCCGCTACCGGCACCTGCTCACCGGCCAGTTCACCGTCCGCAGGATGCGCCGGCTCACCGGCAGGATCCAGGAGATCACCGCCGAGCACCTCGACGCGATGGAACGGCACGGCCCGCCCGTCGACCTCGTGGAGGCGTTCGCGCTGCCCATTCCCGGCCTGGTCATCTGCGAACTGCTCGGCGTGCCCACCGGTGAACGCGCCAGATTCCAGGACGACATGTCCAAGCTGCTGAGCCTGGAGGTCTCCCCCGAGGAGAAGATCGCCGCCTTCACCACCCTCACGGAGTTCATGCACGCCCTGGTGCTGGCCAAGCGTGCCGACCCCGCCGACGACCTGCTCAGCGACCTCGTCAACGGCACCGACCTGACCGACGAGGAGCTGACGAACATCAGCGGCATCCTCATGGGCGCCGGATTCGAGACCACCGCGAACATGCTCGCCCTCGGCGCCTTCGCCCTCATGAGCCACCCCGGCCAGCTGGCCGCCCTCCAGGCCGACCGCGGCCTCACCGACAGGGCCGTCGAGGAGCTCCTGCGCTACCTGAGCATCGTCCCCGGCACCGTCAGGGCCGCGCTCGAAGACGTCGAGCTCGGCGGGCGGCTCGTCAGGGCCGGCCAGTCGGTCACGGTCTCCATTCCCGCCGCCAACCGCGACCCCGAGCACTTCGCCGATCCCGACACGCTGGACCTCCACCGCTCCGCGGCCGGGCATGTGGCCTTCGGCCACGGCATCCACCAGTGCCTCGGCCAGCAGCTCGCACGCGTCGAGATGCAGGTCGGCATCCCCGCGCTGTTCGCCAGGTTCCCGACGCTGCGCCTGGCCGTACCGCCGGAGGAGGTGCCACTGCGCACCGACATGATGATCTACGGCGTGCACCGGCTCCCCGTCACGTGGGACGTCGCACAGGACGAGGAGTAGGCGATGCGGATCACCGTGGACAGGGAACGCTGCGGCCGGGGCGCGTGATACTCCCCCATCCGTCACTGGTGTTTACTCGATGCCATGCGGCCGAAAGCTGAACTCCACCTGCACATCGAAGGCACCCTCGAGCCCGAGCTCGTCGTCGAGCTGGCCCGGCGCAACGGGGTCGAACTGCCCACTTTCGACGTGGAGGCGATCAGGGCCCGCTACGACTTCGTGAACCTGCAGTCGTTCCTCGACATCTACTACGAGAACATGGCCGTCCTGCGGACCGAGCAGGACTTCTACGACCTGGCCGCCGCCTACCTGGAGCGGTCCGGCGTCCAGCACGCCGAGATCTTCTTCGACCCGCAGGCGCACCTGGTCAGGGGTGTGCCGCTCGAGGTGGTGTTCGGCGGGCTGAGCGCCGCGCTCAAGGACAGCGACGTGCCCGCCGCGCTGATCATGTGCTTCCTGCGTGACAGGGGGGCGGAGGAGGCCGAGGCGGTGCTCAGGGCGGCGCTGCCGTACAGGGAGCACTTCATCGGGGTCGGCCTCGACTCGGCGGAGGTGGGCTATCCGCCCTCGCTGTTCAGGAGGGTGTTCGACATCGCGGCGGGCGAGGGGCTGCACAGGGTCGCGCACGCGGGCGAGGAGGGCGGCCCCGACTACGTGTGGGAGGCGCTCGACATCCTGCGCGTGGAGCGCGTCGACCACGGCATCAGAGCGATGGAGGATCCCGCGCTGGTGGCCAGGCTGCGCGAGGAGCGCATCCCGCTGACCGTCTGCCCGCTGTCGAACGTGCGGCTGCGCGCGGTGCCGACGCTGCGCGACCACATCCTGCCCGCGATGCTGGACGAGGGCCTGCTCGTGACCGTGAACTCCGACGACCCCGCCTACTTCGGCGGGTACGTCGAGGACAACTACCGGATGCTGCGCGACGAGCTGGGCATGACCGAGGACCAGCTCGACCTGCTGGCCCGCAACTCCTTCGAGGCCCGCTTCGACTTCTAGGTCCTCGACAGGATCCGGTCGCTGACGAAGCAGAGCATGCCGTACTCGTTGGCCCGCCGGTAGGCGTACTCGGTCAGCTCGGCGGTGTCGGCGTAGTCCAGTGCGTACAGGTCGAGGTCGTACTCGAGGAGCCGTTCGGCCACGGTGGCGTGCACTTCCAGCACGTCGTCCGGCCAGGGGGCGTAGTTGTGCTCGTCGACCCAGCGGGCGGAGAACGACTCGAACAGGACGCCGTCGACCAGCTCGGCCATCCTGGGCAACAGTCCGAAACCCCTGTTGGCCAGCAGGTAGTCGGGCCTGGCCTCCTCCCTGATCGCGGCGATGAGCGCGAGCAGGTGCGGCAGGTCCTCGGGGTAGGTCTGTTCGAGGTTGAGCGTGTCGAGGAACAGCCCGGTGAAGCCGGTCGCGATCGCCGCCTTCGCCTGGTCGACCACGTGGCCGACCCAGCCGGGGTCGCCGACGTGGACGAAGGCGCCGCCCCAGTCGGGGTTGCGCTCGGGCCGCTGCCAGGGCGCCGGCGGCCCCACGTCCTCCGACAGCGACAGGTAGCCGAGCGTGTGCACGCCGTGGCTCTTGAGCACGGCGAGCTGCTCCGCGCCGTAGAAGTCGGCCTGCAGGACGACCTTGTCGTAGGCGGCGAGCCGGTCGAGCCGCCCGTCGCCGTAGTAGAAGCAGATCGGTTTCACGCGCGCCCCTTCAGCGGTAGTGCCAGACGTCCCTGAGGCCGTGCGACATCAGGGCCAGCAGAACGGACAGGAACAGCAGCGCGGCCGCCAGGAACAGCAGCACGTCACCCAGCACGCTCTCCGGCAGCAGCAGGCCGGCGCCGGGGTGCAGCAGCAGCGCCGCGCCCTGCGCGAGGCAGAGCTCGACCAGCCTGCCCTGATTGGCCAGCAGGAACGCCATGAAGTAGGCACCGCCGAGCACGACGTGCGCCGCGGCCATCACCACGACCGGCAGGCTCACCTGCGTGAACGCGACCGGCACGGCGGTGAGCACGGCCAGCGCCGCGATGGATCCGCCGAGCCCGCGCACGAGCAGCCGGTGGCCCTGCGCGGTGAACTCGGCCGGATAGCAGACCTGCCTGATCACGCCGCGCACCGCCGAGTCGAACCGGTGCGCCTGCCACTCCAGCACGCCCATCCCGAGCACGAGCCCGGCCCCGGTGAGCGCCAGGTCGGGCCTGTCCACGACGTAGGCGGCCTCGGCCTGGAGCAGGAAGGCCGCGGTCAGCCCGCTGTAGAGGGCGGCAACACCCAGGTCCCCGTCGAGCCGTGGCCGCCCGTCGTGCCGCGAAGGCCTGGTCAGCAGGACGGCGGCGCAGGCGACCGCGCCGATCGACGCCACGCCCAGCGTCACCGCCGCCAGCGCCGCCAGCGGGTGTCCGACCACCACGTAGAGCAGGCCCGCGCCCGTGCCAGGCAGCATGAGGAGCGCGAGCAGGCCCTCGCGCCGGTAGAACAGCAGGATCCCCGAGCAGATCTGGAACGTCAGCTGGGTCACGGCCAGCAGGACCAGCGACATCGGCCCGTCCCACAGGGTGGCCGCGCCGCCGGCCAGGACCACGCCCGCGACGAGCCCCCACCGCAGCGTCCTGGCCGCCGAACCAGGCGAGCCGCGCCCTGTCAGGCCGTAGGCGATCCGTGACAGCACCGAGCCGAGCACCCAGCCGATTCCGGTCGTGACGACCAGCCCTGGCATGAGCCACCGCACGCCGATCAGCGCGGTGACGGCGGGCAGCAACGCGGCCGGCATCGCGTAGAGCGGCCCGTGTACGAGCGAACGCCACGCCGCCACGGGGAGCTCGATGGGCGCAGGCTCGGGCTCGTCCCTGTTGAGCCTGGCGTAGACGGCCTCGGCCAGGGAGAAGACGTCCGGGTGCCCGTAGCGCTCGCGCGCCAGCTTGTCGTTGAGCCCTTCCGACTCCAGCGCGGCGGCGACCTGCAGCGGCTCGACCGCCTGGGAGAGCCGGGGGCGCAGCTGCTCCATCAGCTCGTCGAGCGGCTCGATGATGATCTTCATGCCACGACTTCCTCATAGACGCCCCGGTAGTCGGCCAGCGACTGCCTCAACGTGAAGCGCTCCATGACGCGGAGCCTGGCCAGCGTGCCGAGCCTGCGCCTGAGCGGCCCGTCGGTCAGCAGCTTCAGCGCCGCCTCTGCGACCGCCCGGTGGTCGCGCGGCGCGACGACGTAGCCCGCGCCCGCCACCGCCTCGGAGACGCCGCCCACGTTCGTGCACACCACGGGCCTGCCGCAGGCCATCGCCTCGACCACGGTGTAGGGGAAGCCCTCGGAGATGCTCGTCAGCGCCACGACGTGGCCCGCGTGGTAGGCCTCCAGGGGCATCGCGACCCTGCCCTCGAAGACCACCGACGCGTCGAGGTCCAGCTCGGCGGTGAGCGCCACGCAGCTCGCGTGGTAGGACTCGTTGCCCTCCGGCACGCCGCCGAAGATGCGTAACCGCGCGTCGGGCAGCTTGTCGCGGATGACGGCGAAGGCGCGGATCAACGTGTGGATGTCCTTGAGCGGGTCGATCCTGCCCATGAACACCAGCGTGGGCCGGTCCGGCTCGCTCGTCGCGACGGGGAAGTCGGCGGGGTCGACGCCGTTGTACATCACCCTGATCCGTTCGTCGTCGGCGCCGCCCTTGAGCTGCCAGCGCTTGTTGTAGGAGGAGTGCGGGGCGATCCGGTCGGCGATCGCGTACGACGCGCCGGCCAGCCGCCTGAAGAAGCTCAGCAGCAGCACCCGCACGGCGTGCGAGGCGGGCTCCGTGAGGTACTGCAGGTACCGCTCACGCAGGTAGACGCCGTGCTCCGACAGCACGATCGGCGTGCCGTACCGCCATTTGGCCGCCATCGCGACCAGCATCGACAGGCCGTTCATCGCCACGTGCGTCAGGTCGGTGCGGACGGGAGGCTCGGTCAGGGGACGCAGCATGTGCCCGAGCAGGTGCGCGGCGGTGATCGCGTCGGCCAGGTTGATGCCGTCCATGCGGTGGCCGTACCAGCGGTCCATCAGCAGGGTGAGGGCCCGCTCGCCGGTCAGCGCGCCGAGCAGGTCCGCGCACTGGGACAGCTCCCGCAGCGCCGTGAGGAACCCGCGGCTCCCCTCTCCCATCACCGCGGGGGTGAGGATGAGCCGCAGGAACTCCTCGTAAGCCGGCGGGACGGGCGCGGGCCTCCTGGCCTGCTGCCGCCACAGCGGTACCGCGGTCACCCTGTCGAGGTTGCCCGGCCTGTCCCACACCGAGCGTTCTGCCCCGTCCACGGTGAGCGTCACGACGTCCCAGCGGTAGTCCGGCATGCCGCGGATGAGCTGGTCCATCCAGACGCTCACACCCCCCATGGCGAACGGGTAGGTGCCCTCGGAGACGAGCGTCACTCTCACGGGCGCACGCTCGCGGGGACCGTCACCGGCGTGCCGGGCGTGAGCGCGATCCTGGCGACCTTGTCCGTCCCGTACGGCACGGCGTTCGCGTCGGCGTTGGTGGCGAACACGCCGCCCGCCGTGTCCGAGGTGAAGGTGATCGTGGCCGCCTGCTTGTCGAAGACGGCGTCGACGTGCTGGAGCGCGGCGAAGTGGGCGTTGCGCGCCTCGACGTAGGCGGCCAGCTCGGTCCAGGTCGGGGTGAGCACGGGCACCTTGTAGTAGCCCTTGTACTTGGTCATCACGGCGTTGAGCCAGTCGAAGACCAGGTTGGGCGTCCCGCGCAGGTTGCCCTGGTGGAAGGTGTGCGTGTAGACCGAGCCCGACATGACGTGCTGGAGGGCGACGTCGCTCTCGTGCCCCACGATCTGGGTGTAGGTCTGGTTCGTCGGCCAGTAGGGGAACTTGCCGTTCGGCCCGTAGTAGGAGTTGTAGAAGTAGGTCTGCTCGGCGGGCGTCGTCACGTGGTAGGCCACGTTGGTCGGCCAGTCGGGCACGACCAGCAGCGACGGCTCGAGCGGGTGGTGGGTCCCGCAGTTGAAGCACGCCGGCCGGTGGCTGGCGAACGACATGTTGCCGTGCAGGTACTTCACACCCGCCGCCTTGGCCGCCTGGAGCAGGTTGGGGTTGGACGCGGCGAGGCCGTGGTCGGTGGGCGGGTCGATGTCGTTGGCGGGATCGGGATGGTAGACGCCGAGGCCCGAGTACTCGCCCGTCTTCAGCACGGTCCTGTCGACGCTCAGCCCGAGCTGCTGGGCCCTGGTGAGGTTGTCGACGATCTCGTTGTAGCTGGTCTGGTAGTCGGTGGTGTTCATCTTCGGGTGGGTGAAGGTGTGGTTGATCCACGTGAACGCGGTCGCCCTGCACCTGGAGTAGCTGGTCAGCGGGTCGGGGCTGAGCAGGGTGAGCAGGCAGGTCTTGGGCGCGCCGGGGTTGGCGCCCTCGCCGTTGTAGGCCACGTTGAGCTTGAAGTTCGCGGCGAGCGGGTTGGCGGCGCGGAAGTTCTGCTGCTGGTTGTAGGTGCCGTCGGCGTCGTTGCGGCTGATCCTGAAGCCGGGGTTGTCGTCGACCGTGCCGTTGGTCCTGAGGTGCGAGGTGTACGAGAACCAGTCGTCGACGTCCACGTTGAGGTAGTGGCGGCGCTCTCCCAGCATCACACCCCTGGTCGCCCATCGCAGCAGGCCGTAGGTGAGCAGGTCGGCCTGCGGGAGGTACTGGTTCGAGGTGAACGTCAGCGCCATCCGCTCGCGGCCGTCGGCCGAGGTGCTCCTGACGCCCAGCACGTCGTTGCCCATGGTCAGGATCGGGTCGGCCTGGCAGCCCTGCTGGACGACGCTGCGGTAGACGTAGGACAGGCTGATCGGGACCGTGCCCTTGAGGTGGTCGAAGACGGCCGCGCCGGCCGGCGTGAGCGTGGCGTTGGCGGGTGTCGCGCCGATCCCGCCCTCGCTTCCCTGACGCAGGCAGTAGTCCTCGGGGAAGGTCCCGTAGGCGGTGTACAGCGAGACCTGCCTGACCTGGAAGTCACGCTCGTAGGCCCACAGCGCGTTCCACTCGTCGGCGTCGAGCCCGCTCACGAACCCGTTGCCGCCGTCGTGGAGGAGCGAGTTGTTGGTCAGCAGGACCGCGTTGTACCTGCCGATGCCGTCCTGCCTCACCAGGGAGGGAAGCGGCTGCGACCTGCTCTCCACCACGTCGTACGGCATGCCGACCCTGTCGAGGGCGGCCTTCCAGGTGGCCAGGCCGAAGTCGTCCGCGTCGACGGCGACGACCAGTGCCCTGAGCGCGACCTTCCCGCCCGTCGCGGCGAGCGCCTGAGCACCCGGATCGGCCGCCGCCGGGCTTTCCGCCGCCGTCCTGCCGCCCTGCTCGACCGCCTTGAGACCCTCGTCGACGGTGATCGCGCCCTGGGGGGCCTTCGGGAGTGGCCGCGCCTTCCCCGGCTTGGGCCGGTCGACGTCGGCCCGCAGCGGGGCGCCGTGCGCGTGGGGTTCCTCGGCTCCCTGAGCGGGCTGCGACGCGGGCGGACGCGGCGGCGTGGTGGGGTCGGCCGGCTTCCGCGCGGCGGTCGAGGTGGCGGGGAAGGCGGCGATGAGGCCGACCGCAACCGGCACAAACCAGGCCTTTTTCATGACATTCCCTCTCTTGGTGGGTTTTAAGCCCGCGAGGCCGGTGACTTCTCGCTTGAGTGTGGGTTCGGAGGATTTCTCTTCGGTTTCTCCTCCATTTCTCGATCCGCGCTTCTATCCTCCCTTCGTGGAAAAGCTCTTGAGCGCCATGGAATTTCGAATTCTGGGCGCGCTGGATGTCATAAAGGACGATCGCCCCTTACCGGTCAGGTCCGGCAAGCAGCAGGCGCTGCTGGCCCTGCTGCTCTGCCAGGCGGGCAGGGTCGTCCACAGCGACGTGCTCGTCGACTCGCTGTGGGGCCAGGAGGCCGGCGACCAGGGCGTCAAACGCCTCAGGCTCCATCTGCACCGGCTGCGGCGCACGCTCGGCGCGGCCGACGCCATCGTTCACCGCGTCCAGGGGTACACGCTCGACATCCCGCCGGTCGCCCTCGACGCCCGGCGCTTCGAGACCCTGGCCCACCAGGGCAGACAGGCGCTGACCTCGGGCAGGGTCGCCCAGGCGAGCGAGCTCCTGCACGCCGCGCTCTCGCTGTGGCGCGGGCCCGCCCTGGAGGGGCTGGAGGATCTTCCGCTGCTCCATCACGAGGCGACCAGGCTCAACGAGGAACGCCTGTCGGCGCTCGGCGACTGCATGGACGCCGACCTGCGGCTACGCCGGCACACCGACCTCATCGGCAGGCTCTCGGTCCTGGTGGACGAACACCCGTTGCAGGAGCGCTTCCGCGGCCAGCTCATGCTCGCCCTCTACCGCGCGGGACGCCAGGCCGAGGCGCTGGAGGTCTACCGGACGGGCAGGCACATCCTCGCCCGCGATCTCGGGCTGGAGCCGGGCGCGGAGCTTCGCCGCCTGGAGCTCGCCATCCTGACCAGCGACGCCTCGCTGTCGGTCTGCGCGCCGCGGACGGTCCACGCCAGGCGCCGCCGTACGCGCTGTCCGCGGTGCTGATCGCCGCGCGGTCCCGGTAGCGGGTGCGGGAATCGAACCCGCCTGCCGCGGCTTATGAAACCGCCGGGCACAACCAGCGCCCCCACCCGCTGTGAAACGAAAAAACCGCCCCGGAATGGACATTCCACGACGGCTCGCGCTTTGACTCCCTAACGTCGTGCGCGAGCCTTCTGGCGCATTCGGCCGTCGTTCACGGAGAAAGCATCCCGGCATTCACCTTTCACCCGCAACCGCTTTTTCTTCCCTCCCGAGCGGTCGCGAGGGGCGGAGCCTGCCCCGCTCGGCGACGCACCGGTCCGTCCGGAAAGGCTGGGCGCCTACCGCGGCTACACCTGGTACGCCGCTGAGGCCGAGTCCGCCGACTCCTACCTGATCCACAGCGGTTCCGACGTGCTCTCCCTGCGCGTGGGCGGACAATTCCTGGGCACCGTCGTCCCCGGCGGCGGCTTCGCCCGGCTCCCCGGTGCAGAGGGAGGCGCCCTGGAGGTCCGGACCGAGATCTGGGGACATTCGAACTTCGACGACGCCCGCCTGCCCGCGCTCAGACTCGGCGCGCAACGCGGCTTCGACGCGGTCACCGCCGTCCGCTCGGCCAGACCGCTCGGACCGTGGCGGCTGCATCCCGTCGACGGCGGACCGCGGATCGGCGCCGCCCCCGCTCCCGTGGTCGCGTGGGGCTCCTGGATCACCGCGCACCGCCCCGACACACCCGCTACGTCACCGACCTGCTCCCCGACCCCGGTTGCGACACCTGGGTGCTGCACCTGGACGGCGTGACCGCGCACGTCGAGGTCCGCCTCGACGGCGCCGACCTCGGCGTGCTCAACCCGCACGACCCATACGCCGACCTCACACCGTGGCTGCGGCCAGGCGTGCCCGCCCGCCTCGAACTCACCCTGCGCCGCGGGCCCGCCGACAGCGCGGGCGAGCCCGTCCTGCTGGAAGGCCGCCGCGCCACCGGCTGGTCCGCGGTCTCCGGCGAGGAGGCCACGCTGTGGCAGGCCGCCACCCGGACCCTTCCAGGCGAGCAGACCCACCTCCCCGTACGGCTGGCCCCCGGCGAACTCGGCTGGCTGCACGCCGACGTCACCGCGTTCGCCGGACGCACCTGGACCGCCAGGATCACCGGGACGCGGACGAAGGTGACCGCCTGGTTCAACGGCCACGTCGTCGGCAGACTCTGGCTACCGGGCGAACCGCGACCCGCCATGAGCGGCGGCGATCCCGAGCTGCTCACCCTGCCCGCCGCCTGGTTCGACCCCGCGGGCGGCGACCGGCTGTCGCTGCTCGTCGAGGCCGTCCACCGCGACCTGCCGGGCGAGCTCACCGGCGTCGCGTTCGGCCCGTGACGGTCGCGCCGGCCGTACGGTCGGGGCCGGCCAGGCCGTACGGTGAACCTGCTCTGCGCCGATATCGGCTGGTGATCCGCCGGCCGGCTGTGGCACGGTGTGAGCGTGTCCCTCCACAGCCTTGACGAGCTCATCGCCGCCGAACAGGCCGGGCAGGCCCTCCGCTACCTGTACTTCTGGGGCCACCAGCCCGCCCGCGACGGCGGCATCGGCCCCGGCTGCCTCAGCCAGTGGTGGCCCGTCACCTTCACCGAGGACGGCCACGCCTTCGCCTCCGCCGAGCACTACATGATGGCGCACAAGGCGTGGCTGTTCGGCGACGACGACGCCGCTTCGGCCATCCTGTCCGCCGGGCACCCCGGCGAGGCCAAGAAGCTCGGCCGTACCGTCAGGGGCTTCGACGAGCAGACGTGGAACGCGCACAGGTTCGACATCGTGGTGCGCGGGTCCGTCGCCAAGTTCGGACAGCACGACGCGCTGAAGCGGTTCCTCCTGGGCACCGCCGGGCGCGTCCTGGTCGAGGCCAGCCCGCACGACAGGATCTGGGGCATCGGGCTGGTCGCCTCCGACGCCAGGGCCGCCTCGCCCGCGACCTGGCAGGGGCAGAACCTGCTCGGCTTCGCGCTCATGGCCGCGCGAGAAGCGCTCGCATGACGACCGGCCACCCGGATCACGCGGGCTCGGTCCACACGGTCCCGGATCAAACGGCCTCGGATCACGCGAGCTCGGGACCCGAGGACTCCGGCCGCACGGCCTTGAGACGCGCGGACGGAGATCTCCATCCCGGAGGTGGTGTCGGTGTCGGTGCGTCCGATCGCGTGGAAGGCGCCGGCGTGACGCTCAGGGAGGCGTCGGCGGGCGACGCCGAGCCGATCGCCGACGCGTTCCTCGCCGCTCGCGCCGAGATGACCTACCTGCCGCGGCTGCACACCGACGAGGAGACCAGGTGGTGGATCGCCAACCTGGTGCTCCCGTCACACGAGGTGTGGGTGGCCTGCGCAGGCACTCGCGTCGTCGGGTTCGCCGCGGTGCGGGAAGGGTGGCTGGAGCATCTCTACCTCGCCCCCGCGGCACAGGGCGCGGGTATCGGGACCGCGCTGCTGGAGCGGGCCAGGCAGGGCATGTCCACCCTCGACCTTCACGTCTTCCAGGCGAACGGCGGCGCGATCCGCTTCTACGAGCGCCACGGGTTCACCCTGGTCGCGACGGGCAACGAGAACGAGGAAGGCCTTCCCGACGCCCACTACAGGTGGACGGCCTGACCCCGGCCCGCTATGCCGAGCCGGGGCCGCATGGAGCACCGTCAGCAGCTGAGGTTGCCGCCGGTCGGCACGCCGAGGATCTGGGTGAAGCGCTGGTAGGCGTTGATCCGGCTCTGGACCTGCGCGGGGTTGCCGCCGTTGCACTCCAGGCTGCCGTTGATGCTGCGGATCGTCTGGCCGAACCCGTGGCCGTTGACCATGGCGTTGTGGGCGGTCATCGTGCCGGGGCCGTTCTGGGTCATCCAGTACCAGAGCCCGGTCTTCCACGCCACGGCCGACTCCCGCTCGACCCGCCACGGGTCCTGCAGCAGGTTGAGGCCGAGCGCGTCGCCCGCGGCCTTGTAGTTGAAGTTCCAGCTCAGCTGGATCGGGCCGCGACCGTAGTAGGCGGCCTGCCCGGCGGGGCAGCCGTAGGGCTGGGAGGAGTCGCAGTAGTGCGGGTAGTTGGCGGTGTTCTGCTCCACGATGTGGACGAGCCCGCCGGTCTCGTGGTTGACGTTGGCGAGGAAGGCGGCGGCCTCCTGCTTCCTCACGGTGTCGCTGCCGGTCTTGGCGAAGGCGGGGAAGGCGCTCATGGCACTGGTCAGCCCGCTGTAGCTGTAGAAGGAGTTCCGGCTGGGGAACATCTGGCCGAACTGCGCCTCGGTGACGACGAACCCTCCCGGTGACGGCGGCGGATCCGTGGGGGTGGTGCCCCCGCAGGTGTACGGGTCCCAGTACCACGTGCTGATCGTCGGGTCGTAACCCGGATTGTCGTGTTCGGCGATGTAGTACTTGCCGTCGGTGTAGCGCACGATGCTGCCGGTGGCGTACCACTGCCCGGCGACCCAGTTCGGGTGACTGCACGTGGAGGGAGGCGGCGTCGTCCCACCGCCGCCGCAGGCACCCTGGTCGGCCCAGACGTCCGTGGTGCCGGGCACCTCGTTCTGCGTCCACCACTTGGCCGACCAGTTGCGCCCGTTGTGGGAGACCTTCGCGCCGCCGTTGTAGACGGCCGACGAGCTCCACGGGGCGGCGCAGTCGGCGGCGGAGGCGGAGGTCGCCGGAAGGACGGCGGTGAGCACCCCCACCATCAGCGCGATGGCCGCGAAGGGCGCCATGATCCGTTGCCTGAGCACCTCAGCTCACTCCTTCTTATAGGAAAGTTTCCTAAGGATTGGCGCGATCGTAGAGGTATGACGACGCCCTTACAAGACCCAATTCACACCAGTCAGAACCCGGCGTAGACCTCAGAAGACCGCCTACCGGAGAAACCTGCGCGAGCCGCCGAACCCCTGACCGGCCGCCACCTGCCCTGACATCCTGAACCGCGTCATGGCCGATCACGACGCAGCCCAGGCGGCGTTCGGACGAGTGGCGGCACTCGCAGCCGAGCACCACGCCGACCTCGACCCGGCGGCGCGGCTCTCGCGCACGCACGCATGGGTCGGCGGCGGCGCTCCCGCCTTCGCCGCCACGTCGGCCGCGTCTCGCCCTGGTCTGGGCCGAGGGTGACGACCTGTATCTCGCGTCGACCTCCACCTGCGTGTGGCCCAACGGAAGTCCGCCTGCGGACTCCCCCTGATCGGCGGCCGGCCGTCGGGCCCGCGAGGCGAAGTTGGGTTCGCCGTAGACTGACTCCTCGTGGATTGGATCGAGCGGATCGCCGGACGCCCCGAAGCCGGATGGCTCCCCGCGACCGAGACCGCGGGCCGTCCGCATCCCGAACCCGGATGGCTCCCCGCGACCGAGACCGCGGGCCGTCCGCTTCTCGAACTCGCCCCCGCCCGGGCCGAAGATCCCGCTCTGGCCGCCCGCGTCGCCTCCGGCAGCCAGGGCTTCCGCCTCCCCGTTCGGGGAACGCGCTGATGGGGATCATCGGCGTCGGCGTCGTGCTCGTCGATTCGGACGGCCGGATTCTCCTGGGTGAGCGGATCAAGTCAGATGAGGAGCCGTCGTGGTGCCTGCCCGGCGGCGCCGTCGAGCCTGGAGAGTCCTTCGAGGCGGCGGCCGTACGGGAACTCGCCGAGGAGACCGGCATCCATGACGCGGTACGGCCGCTGGTCACCGCCGTGATCGTGGACAGCCATGAAGGTACGGCACGCGTGACGGCGGCCGTGGCGATGACCGCCGGCCGTACCGCCGCGCGGGTCACCGAGCCGGAGGTGTTCGCCTCGTGGCAGTGGTTCGCCCCCGAGCAACTGCCTGAGCCGCTGTTCCCCGCGACCGCCCAGGTGCTCACCTCCGCGTCGGGAGGCTGGCGCTATCCCATCGGCGACCGCTGAGCGCGTAGGGACAGTCGGCGTCGGCCGCGTGCGCTGGGCGACGTCGCCGCCTTGGAGATCCTGGTCGGCGTCCGCGATGACGACTCTCGCCGGGCGACGCCGCCGCCTTGGAGACCCAAGTCGGGCGTCCGCGGTGACGACTCTCGCCGGGCGACGCCGCCGCCTTGGAGACCCAGGTCGGGCGTCCGCGGTGACGACTCTCGTTGACACGCCGGCGGGTTCCGCCACACGCGTTCTTGTCGGTGGTCCGGCGTAGCGTCGATCCTGTGCTTTCCTACGTGACCGGGGACGCGACCTCACCCCTCGGCGAAGGGCCGAAGATCATCTGCCACGTGTGCAACGACCTCGGCCGCTGGGGCCAGGGCTTCGTCCTCGCGCTCTCCGCGCGTTGGCCGGAGCCGGAGGACGGTTACCGCGCCTGGCACCGCTCCGGTGAGGGCTTCGCACTGGGGGCGGTGCGACTGGTCGAGGTGGAGGCGGAGCTGTGGGTGGCGAACATGATCGGCCAGCACGGTGTCCGGGCGACCGAGGAAGGCCCGCCGATCAGATACGACGCTCTCGATCGCTGTTTGGAGGCGCTCGCGTCGCATGCCGTGGAGCTGGGCGCGAGCGTGCACATGCCGCGCATCGGCGCCGGGCTGGCGGGAGGCAGCTGGGACCGGATCGAGCCGATCATCACCCGGCGCCTGGTCGAGCGCGGCATCCCGGTCACCGTGTACGACCTCCCCGCGCCGGACCGGTCGCGAACAGCCGGATCGGCCGCGAACAGCCGGACCGGCCGCGAACAGCCGGACCGGTCACGGGAAGTCGGACCGGCCGCGGACAGCCAGACTGATCGCGGACAGCCGGGAGGCCACGTGCTCCGCCGTACCGGTGGGAGCCCGCACGCCGAGGCACGTGGACCCGGTGATGGCGACCATGCGACCAGGACGGCCCGCCCGGCCCGAGTCCCGACCCAGGTCGGGGCTCGGCTGACGGCTACCGCGACTGGGCGTTCACACGCGTCCGAGGGTCGGATGTCGGAGTGGACGGATCTGATCCGAGTTCGGTGAGCAGGCCGATGACGAGCTCGCGGGGCAGGCCGTGGGTGTGGTGGAGGTAGTCGTAGTTCTCCTCGCTCAACGGCCCGACGAAGCCCAGCCGGGACAGCACCTGCCGGCCTCGCGTCAGCAGCTTGGAGAAGCGTCGCTCTTCATCGAGCAACACCTCGCGTACGTGGTCAACTCCGCATGATTGCCGGAAATGCTCCAGCGTGTGGTCAACAAGCTCCCCAGGAAGGTCGGACAGGGTGCGGGAGGGATCATCGCGCCACAGGGTGGTGAGGACGCGGCGCGTGAGCCGGCGCAGCACGTAGCCGCGCCCGGTGGTGGAGGGCATGGTCCCGTCGCCGATGACCACGACGCCGGAACGCAGGTGATCGATGATGACGCGCAGGGATGACTCGTCGGTGTCCCACAGGCGTGGGATGGTCCTCATCCACGGGTCGAACACGTCACAGTCGAAGACCGATCGTCGGCCCTGCAGGATGGTGACCAGCCGTTCCAGCCCCATGCCCGTATCGATGCCAGGCTGGGGCAGGGGATCAAGGCTGCCGTCCTCATGGCGGTGATAGCGCATCTGCACGTGGTTCCACACCTCGACCCAGCGCTGGTCACTGCTCGGGGTGCCCTGTGGCGGTTCCTCTCCGGTCCATACGAAGATCTCCGAGTCGGGGCCGCACGGCCCGGTGGGCCCGTTGGACCACCAGTTGTCCTCGCCGGTCAGTTCCACCGGCACGCCCATCTCGCTCCACGTCCGGACCGACTCGGTGTCGGGGCCGACCTGCTCGTCGCCGCCGAAGACCGTGACGTGCAGCCGGTCGGGGCGGATACCGAAGCCGTCACGCAGCAGCTCGTATCCCCATCGAAGGCTCTGCGAGCCGCCGTAGTCCCCCAGCGACCATGAGCCGAGCATCTCGAACACCGTCAGGTGGGTGTTGTCACCGACCTCGTCCAGGTCGGTGGTGCGCAGGCAGCGTTGAAGGTTGACCAGGCGCCGCCCGAGCGGGTGCGGGCGGCCTTCCAGATAGGGGGTGAGCGGGTGCATGCCGGAGGTGGTGAACAGCACCGGATCTCCGGGAGGCGGGATGAGCGAGCCTCCGGTGATGCGTCGGTGACCACGCTCACGGAAGAACTCGATGAAAGTGCTGACGGTCTGATCGACGTTCATGACAGCAGGGCCTTTCGGGTCATGGGGACCGGAAAGAACCGCAGGCAGACTGCAGACTGCGAACAGGAGTCAGACGACACACCGGCGGCCGTTTCCGGTGGCCGGTGATGAGGAGGAGGTCAGGCAGCGGCGACCGGCGAGCTCGTAGCTCGGGCGGCTGCGGCGAGATTGCGCGAGGAGACCTCCATGTGCTCGACGCTACCAAACGGCCGGGAGAACCTCACTGGCATTTTCCGTGCCGGCCACACCTGCCTTTCGAACACATCGTGCGCCAGGCCCTCGATGATCACGTTCACAGAGCCGCCGGCCCGCCGGAGGGGCAACGCAGCCGCCCCGGGAACCGGGCCGACAGGACCGATCGGCTCGACCGCGGCCTCCGGCATCTCAGAGCTGGGGATTGTCACCCTCCCGCGAGTATTCGGCGAAAGCCGGTTAAGAAGGGTTGAGTCGCTGATCCGCGGGAGCACCTCCACAGGCAGGCGCATCAAGCGAAAACGAAGAAACCCCAGCTCGGCGAACCGAGCTGGGGTTTTCCGTCTGTGCGCCGCCAGGGACTCGAACCCCGGACCCGCTGATTAAGAGTCAGCTGCTCTAACCAACTGAGCTAGCGGCGCTTGCGACAGGTGTAACTGTAGCAGCAGCCAACCACCACTCGCACATCACGCGATCCTGGCCGCCAGCCTCTCGTACGACTCCAGCATCAGCTTCCAGAAGCGGTCCACGTCGAGGTCGACCGCCACGGCCGCGTTCGGTACGCGCCCGTCCACCTTGAAGTCCGTGACCGTCATTCCGGCCGTGTACGTCCCGGCGGTCTCGACGTTCACGACGGCGGGGACGAGGGTCAGCAGGGTGGGGTCGATGACGTGCGCGACGGCGACCGCGTCGTGGATGGCGGGGCCTCCGTCGGCTTTCACCACACCGTAGAACTGGGAGATCGGCACCACCAGGTCGGCCAGCCGTCCCAGTGACCGCATCTGGTCCAGGATCGACTCGGTGACGACGGCGGTCAGGGTGACGTCGAGGCCGACCATGGTCACCTCCCAGCCGGCGTCGAACACGATCGACGCCGCGGCGGGATCGGCCTTGATGTTGAACTCGGCGGCGGGCGTGTGGTTGCCGCGGGTGTAGGAGCCCCCCATGATCACGAAGTCGCGCGCCCACTCGACGATGCGCGGCTCGCGCCGTACGGCGAGGGCGATGTTGCTGAGCGGGCCGACGGCGACGAGGGTGATCTCGCCGGGCGCGGAGCGGAGGGTCTCGATGATGTAGTCGACGGCGTGACCGTCGGCGACCCCACGGGTCGGCGCGGGGAGGGTGACGCCGCCCAGGCCGGTGGCACCGTGAATGGAGTCGGCACGGACGCCCGCCCCGAGCAGCGCGCCGGCGCTGCCTGGCGTGACCGGGACGTCGCCGAGCCGGTAGAACTCGCGGAGCGAGAGGGCGTTGGCGGTGGTCAGGTCGAGGCTGACGTTGCCGCCGACGGTGGTGATGCCTACCAGGTCGATCTCGGGGGAACCGGCTGCGAGCGCCAGGGCCAGCGCGTCGTCGATGCCGGGGTCGCAGTCAAGGAGGAGCTTCTTCACCCCAAAACAGTACACATGAATCGGGGCCGGACGGCTTCCCCCAAAACCGTCCGGCCCCGATCTACCGCGGTCCAGGCCGACACCTTCCCCCGAAGTGTCGGCGGTCCCGCACAGCAGACGACGGTCCCCCTCCGCGTCCGCATCGGCAAAAGCTCTGCAAGTCAGTCGCAGCACCCTTGACCTGCTTCAACGTTACAGAGACGAATGCAACGGACGCGTCATACCAGGGTCGATTATCGCCCTAATCAGCCTAGGGGAGCTCCAAGCGGACCTCCGTGCCCTCCCTGAGCGAACGGCTCACCGTGCAGTGCTTCTCCTCCACCCGTTCGGCCACCGCCCTGAACACCTCGTCGGCCTGCTCGGAGGGGACCTCCACGTCGTAGGTCACGGTGATGGGCCCGAGCTTGCTCGGCTCGACCTTCTCCGCCTCGACCGTCATCGCCAGCCGGAGCAGGCGGTGCCCTCGCTTTGCCGTGAGCGGTTCCACGGTCACGATGTTGCACCCGCCGACGGCGGCCAGGAGCAGTTCGACGGGGGTGAAGACGCCGTCCTCGTCGCCACCGCCGATCTCGACCCGCGCACCGCGGGCGTTGGTCGCCACGAAACCGTCGTCTGTCCGCTCAACACGCACGTTAGCCATGCCGGTCAACCTACCGGGAGTATCCGGACCGCGCGCGTCCGAGCCGCCCTGTCCGTCGTCGGGTACGGCGGCGCCCCAGGAGTTCGACGGTCCGACAAACCCCTGGACCGAGGGATCCGCAGAACCCAAGGGCCGGGGTCACGCCATCCCGGGGAGGACCAGACGGACCAGGGTTCCCCCGTCCGGGACCGAGACAGCCGACACGGTGCCCCCGTGGCTGTCCACGACCTGCCGTACGATCGCCAGCCCCAGCCCCGACCCCGGTTTCGTCCGCGCCTCGCCGGACCGGTAGAACCGGTCGAAGACGAACGGCAGGTCCGCCACCGGAATCCCGGGCCCGTGATCGCGGACCTCCAGCACCCCGTCCCGCAGCGTCACTTCGACCGCGTCCTCAGGCGCCCCGTACTTGGCGGCGTTGTCCAGCAGGTTCCCCACGGCGCGCGCCAGCCGGTCGGGCACGCCCCTGACCACGGTCGGCTCCACCGCCACCGTGAACCTGGTGGCCGCCCAGTGGAGTCCCGCCCTGGTCACCTCGTGCTCGACGATCTCGTCGAGCCGCACGTCCTCGACCAGCGCCACCGGTTCCTCGTCCCTGGCCAGTTCCACCAGATCCGAGACCAGCCCGCTCAGTTCCTCGAGACCGTAGACGACCGCCTGCCCGACCTCGTCGCGCTCCTCGGCGGGCAGGTCGCCGCGCACCAGGAGTTCGGCGTTGGTCCTGACGGCGGTCAGCGGCGAGCGCAGCTCGTGCGAGGCGTCGGCGACGAGCTGCTTCTGCGCTTTGGCCGATCGCTCCAGGGCGTCCAGCATGGTGTTGAAGCTGGCCGCCAGTTTCCCTATCTCGTCGTCGCGGGCCACGTCGATGCGCAGCCCGAGGTCCCTGGTGACGGCGATCCTGGAGGCCGTGGCGGTGAGCGTCGACAGGGGGCGGAGCGACGCGCGGGCCGCCAGCCACCCGAGGAAGGCGGCGATGACCAGTCCGCCGACGGCCACGGCGAGGAACGGCCAGCCGAACTCCGCCTGCCACCGTCCGATCTGCCCCATGACGCTCTCGGCCCTGCGGCAGGTGACGTAGTAGGCGGCTCCGAGCACGAGCAGGACGGAGAGCGCCGCCGCGAGGCCCGCCGCGAGCGCGAGCCTTAGATGAAGCCTCATGACTCCCTCAACACGTATCCGAGGCCGTGCACTGTCTGGATCAGCCGGGGTTCTCCGTCGTGTTCGGTCTTGCGCCGCAGGTAGCGGATGTAGACCTCCAGCGAGTTGGAGCCTGGCGTGAAGTCGTATCCCCAGATCCGTTCCAGGATGACCTCCCTGGTGAGGACCTGTCCCGCGTTGCGCATGAGCAGTTCGAGCAGCGCGGCTTCCGTCCCGGTCAGGTCGAAGAGCCTGCCGCCGCGTCTGGCCTGGCGGCTCTCGGTGTTCAGCGCGAGTCCCGCGAACTCCAGCGCCCCTCCCGAGGAGTTGGTACGGCGCAGCAGCGCGCGCACCCTGGCGAACAGCTCTTCGAGGGCGAACGGCTTGACCACGTAGTCGTCGGCGCCGGCGTCGAGCCCCTCCACCCTGTCGCCCACGCCGGACAGCGCGGTCAGCATGAGGACGGGGGTTCTGTCGCCTTCGGCTCGCAGGCGGCGGCAGACCTCCAGCCCGTCCATGCCCGGCATCATGACGTCGAGCACGATCAGGTCGGGACGGTCCACGGCGGCCACGGCCAGCGCGGTCGGCCCGTCGGGCGCGCTCCTGACCTGGTATCCCTCGACGCGAAGCGCTCTGCTGACGGCGTCGCGCACCTGGGGCTCATCGTCCACAACCAGAACTTCGGATTTACCCATCTTCTATTCAGGCAACTCTCATCTACTTCGCAGACTGTCTTTTCTATGACTACCAGCACCCAGTCTCTCCCGCCGGTGCTCTTCTGGTCTGGCGCGGCAGTGGGACACTTCGGAGCAATTCACCCCGCTTGGAGTTACCCGTGGCTCCCGACGGCCCATGTCGGCACCGCGGTTCTGGTGGTGCTCGGCCTGGTGGCGGCGCGCTGGAACAGGCAGGAGCGGCTGCACCCCAGCCTCAGGTGGGCGGCGTATCTCGCTGGGGCGCTGGTGGTGGTCCATCAGCTCGCCTCGCCTGCGGCGGTGACGGGGCTGAGCAGGGTGGGCTCGTTCCTCCTGTACGGCGCGGCGCTGGCGGTGCTGCTGTGGGAGCGCAGGCCCGAGCCCCGGACGTCGACCCTGCTGATCGCCGAAGGCGTGGGCGCGGCCGCGATCGCCGCGAGGGTCAAGGACCCGGAGCGCACGGTGGTCCTCTACCGCGCCCGGGACACCCGCGAGGCCCAGCAGGCGCGCGAGCTGCGCGAGCTGGGCGTGCCCGTGGTGCTCGTGGAGGGCACCGAGCACGATCCCCGGGCGAAGGAGGCGGTCAGTGCCTCGGGCCTGCGCCGCCTGGTGCCCGACATCTCCCAGCGCACGGTCCACGTGTACGGCCCGCGAGGCTTCGTCCGCTACGTCAGGGGCGCGTTGACCAGGCTCCGGCGAAGGGCATAGCCGCTGTCACGTTGGCGCGTTGACCAAGCCCAGGTAAAGGACTTAGCCGGCCGTTATGGCTCGCGTGGGACGGTGACCGCATGACCTTTCCCGGTGCCGCTCGAGTCCAGATGGTGATGAGCCTGCCCGTGTGCGTGGACATCCGCACGGCGCTTCCAGGGCGGGAGCTGACGCCGCTGCTGGACGACGCGTTCAGCTGGCTGCGCTGGGTGGAGGACACCTTCCGCCCCGGCGTGGACGGCGGCCACGTCGCCCGGCTCGACGGCGGGCGGCCGATCGAGGGGATCCCCGAGCTCGTCGAGGTCACGCGCAGGTGCGAGGAGCTGAGCGGGGAGACGGGTGGCTGGTTCGACGGCAGCGGGGGCGAGCGGTTCGACCCGATGGCCTACGTGCGGGGCTGGGCCGTGGAGCGCCTTTCGCGCGCGCTGGCCGGCGCCGGCGCGGTCGACCACCGGGTGACCGCGGGCAGCGGGACGAGGGTGCGCGGTTCCTCAGCGCCCGGCCGCCGCTGGAGGGTGGGCATGCGCGACCCGTACGACGGGGTCACCACCAGGGTGCTGTTCGCCCATGACGCCGCGGTGGCGACCGCGGGCGGCGAGCAGTACAGCGGGGACGGCAGGGCATGGGTGTGCGTCGTCGGCCCCGACCTGGGCGCCGCCGGTGCCTACGCGGGCGCGATGCACGCCATGGGCACGGCCAGGGCAAGGCGTTTCGCGAGGGAGCTCGCCGCGCGCCTGCCGTACCAGAGCATGGTGGTCGGCGCGGACGGGCGCGCGACGAGCACCCCGGGGTTCACCGGCCACGGGGTGGAGACCAGGCTGGCGGGCTAGGCCTCGGGGTGCTTCGACAGGTAGTCGACGTAGAGCGGTTTGAGCGCCTCCCCCAGATCTCCGTGTCCCGAGGCCATGGCGTCGCTGAGCAGGGCGGACAGGTGGCTGAGGTCGTTGACGACCTCGCCTCCGTGACCGCTCGCCGCCTCGGCCGCGGGGATCGCCTTGAGCAGGTCCCAGATGAACGCGAAGTCCCCGTGGCGTACGGCGTAGTGGACCGCCCGCTCGTGCAGCTCGATCGTCGGCAGCGTCTCGAGTTCTCCACTGTCCATGTCACTCCCTCCCCAGGAGGGCTCTTCCCCGCGATGTCGCCTCGATAACGCCTTCTCAGGACTACTTAGCGTCATGGCCGGGCACGTAGCGTCCATGATCGACCGTCGGCCGGCGACCTTCCCCGCCGTCACCGGGGGCGCGGCGCCCACCGGGGCCCGGCGGCGGCACCCCTTCCTCATCGCCGATCAGAGATGCGAGGATCCTGTGGCGTGAAGTTCATTATCAAAGTTCTCGTCGTGGCGGCATCCCTCTGGGTCGCCATCCAGTTCGTGAGCGGGGTCGCGATCACGACCCCGACGGGCACGGCCCAGTACTGGGGCACGCTGCTCGTCGTGGCGCTGATCTTCGGTGTGATCAACGCCGTGATCAAGCCGATCATCGAGACGATCGGCTGCGCGTTCTACGTGCTGACGCTGGGGCTGTTCGCCCTGGTCGTCAACGCGGGTCTGATGCTTCTCACCAGCTGGGTGTCCGAGCAGCTCGACGTCCCCTTCCACGTCTCCGGTTTCTGGCCCGCCTTCTGGGGAGCGATCGTGGTCTCCATCGTGAGCTGGGTGCTCAGCCTGGTCCTTCCCGACTGATGGAGCTCGACGGCACCTCCCTCACCTGCGCGCAGGTGGCCACAGGCGGCCCGGTCTCGATCGCGTCACTCGATCGGGCCCGGGCCGCCTGGCGTACGGCGCGGTCGCTGACCGGCCCCGTGTACGGCCAGAGCACGGGCGTCGGCGCCAACAAGGACACCTCGGTCCAGGAGGGCGGCTTCGACCTGTTGCGCAGCCACGCCGGCGGCGCGGGCCCGCTCGTCTCCGAACGACGGGCGAGGGCCATGCTCGTCGTGCGGCTGAACCAGCTCCTCGCGGGCGGCTCGGGCGTGGATCCCGCGCTGTTGCCCGTGCTCGCCGAGGCGATCAACGGCGGGCACACCCCGCCGGTGCGCACCTATGGCGCGATCGGTACGGGCGATCTGACCGCGCTGGCCACGACCGCGCTGTGCCTGCTGGGCGAGCGGGAGTGGCGCGGGAGCGGGCCAGGCCCCAGGTTCCCGCTGTCGTCGGCCGACGCGCTGCCGTTCATCAGTTCGGGCGCGGCCACGCTGGCCGACGCCGCGCTCGCGGTTCACCAGGTGAAGCTGCTGCTCGACGCGGCGATCGGCGTGGCCGCGCGCACCTTCACCGCGGTCAACGCCTCGGCGGAGCCGCTGGCGCGGGCCGTGCACGAGGCACGGCCCCAGCCTGGGCAGGCGGACGTGGCCGCGCGGCTGCGCGGGCTGCTCGCCTCCGAGGAGGCGGTCAGGGTCCAGGATCCGTACGGCTTCCGCGCCTTCGCCCAGGTGCACGGGGCGACCGTCGACGCGCTGGCCCGGGCGCAGCGGGCCGTCGAGGTGGATCTGAACGCCGCCAACGAGAACCCGCTGTTCGACGGCGAGCTCGCCTGGCACAACGGCAACTTCCACGCCGCCCCGATCGCGTTGGCGCTCGACGCGCTGCGCGCGGCGCTCGTGCCGGCCGCGCAGCTCGCGACCGCGCGGCTGGCCACGCTCATGGAGCCCGCCTACACGGGGCTGCTGCCCTTCCTGGCGGGGCGGCAGGGCGACTCGGGCGCGATGATCCTGGAGTACGTCGCCCATGACGCCCTCGCCGAGCTGCGCCTGCTGTCGGCGCCTGTGACGGGCGGCACGGCGGTCATCTCGCGCGGCACCGAGGACCACGCGAGCTTCGCCACCCAGGCGGCGCGGGCCGCGCTGCGCTGCGTGGAGCCGCTGGAGATCGTGCTGGCCTGCGAGCTGGTCGCCGCCAGGCGCGCCCTGGCCGAGCGCGGCGCTCCAGGGGAACGGGATCGGCCCCTCGACACCGATCTCGACGCGGCCAGGGAGGAACTGCGCCTGGTCAGCGGCTGATCCGCCGCACTGATCCGCGTTCGCGCAGTGTGGGCTGCTGGACGACCCTGCGGCGGCGGGCCGCGCCGTCGGCCGCCGCGGCCACCAGGCGTACGGCGGCGCGGACGATGCCGTCGAGGTTCCAGTCGACGGTGGTGAGGCCGGGGGTGAGCAGGCCCGACATGGGATGGTCGTCGTAGCCCATCACCGACACGTCGCCCGGCACCGACAGGCCGCGCTCGGCGGCCGCCGCGTAGACGCCGTAGGCGATGGAGTCGGAGAAGCAGAACACGGCCGTGTGGCGCCCGTCCTCCAGCACCTCGCGGGCCACCTCGGTGGCGCCCACCAGGTCGTAGGGCGCGGGGGCCACCTCGATGTCGAGGCCGAGCCTGTCGGCCTCGGCGCTGGCGTGGACGTCGGCGGGCCTGTCGGGGGTGCGGGCGCCCGTCGGGGTGAGCACCGCGATCCTGCTGTGGCCGAGCGCCTTGAGGTGTTCGAGGGCGAGCGTGACGCCGCTCCTGTTGTCGAAGACCACCTCGCCCGCCGTCCCTGGCAGCCCGTCGCCGATCGCGACGACCGGAACCGACTCGCACAGGTCGGCCCAGAACGGCGCGGCGGGATCGACGGGCTGCACGATGAGGCCGTCGACGCGCTGGTCGCGCAGTTGCGTGGCCAGCGCGCGCTCGCGGCCCGGGTCGCCGACGGCGTCGAGGATCAGCGCGTAGCGGTCCTTCTCCCGCAGGCCCCTGCTGATGCCGACAGCGAGGGACTGCTGCCACAGGTCCTCGAGCGAGCCGCAGAGCACGCCGATCATGCCGGTGCGGCCGCTGGCCAGCGCTCGGGCGATGGGGTCGGCCTCGTAGCCGAGTTCGGCCGCGGCGGCGCGGACGCGCTCCATGGTCTCCTCGGAGACCTGGAGCCCGCGAAGGGCGTACGAGACGGCGGCAGGTGACAGGCCGGTCGCCTGCGCGACCTCTTTGATGGTCGCTCGCTTTCTGGCCATCCGCCAAGCCTACTCAGCGTTGACAAAAGCAGGGGTGAAGCGGTTCACTGAATCGCATCACTGAAACGGTTCACAAGGTGATCCCCAGGTTTACCTGTATTGTCAGTAGGAAATAGAGGGAGGTATGGCCGTGAGCATCGACGTGCATCAGCACCTGTGGACTTCGTCGTTCGTCGACGCGCTCCGCGCTCGCGCCACGCCTCCCTACCTCGACGGGTGGACGCTGATCCTCGACGGCGAGCCCCCGTACGAGGTCGACCCCGCCGACCACGCCGATCGCGACACCACGGGCCTGGAGCTCGCGCTCGTCTCCCTGTCCAGCCCGCTCGGCATCGAGTCGCTGCCACCCGAGGAGGCGTGGCCGCTCATCGACGCCTATCACGAGGGCGCGCTGAAGCTGCCGGAGCCGTACGGCGCGTGGGCGGCGACCTGCCACAGCGAGATCGACCCCGACCGGCTGGCCGCCGACCTCGACCGTGGCTTCGCCGGGCTGCAGATCCCCGCGACCGCCGAGCCCGACGACCGGCTGCTGGAGGTGCTGACCTCGCGCGACCTGCCGCTGTTCGTGCACCCCGGCCCTGCCGCGGCCGAGCTCGACCGTCCCGGGTGGTGGCCCGCGCTGGTGCCGTACGTGCAGCAGATGCACGCGGCGTGGCACCACTTCCGCGCGGTGGTGCGCCCGCGGCACCCGCGCCTGCGGGTCTGCTTCGCGCTGCTGGCGGGGCTCGCGCCGCTGCACTCCGAGCGGCTCATGGCCAGGGGCGGCGGCCGCGGCCAGGTCGACCCCTGCCTGTTCGTGGAGACCTCCTCGTACGGCCCGCGGGCGATCGACGCGATCATCCGCGAGCTCGGCATCGACGTGGTGGTGAACGGCTCGGACGCGCCGTACGCCACCGCCTTCCAGGACGGCCCGGGCATCGGCCAGGCGGCCGCGCACGCCATCAGGGTCACCAACCCGCGTCGCCTCCTGTCGGGAGACGACAGCAGCCACATTTCTCGTGCATTGGGACGAAAGGAGTAAACGCACGTGAGCACCAACCTTCCAGACCGCGCACTCGATCGGCGGGAACTACGCGAGCTGGTCGACGACCTGGCCTCGAAGCCTGCCCAGTGGCAGGACCAGGTGCAGTTCCCGGCCGACGGCGGCCGGCACTACGCCTCGCTCTACCGCGACGCCTATGTCGATGTGTGGCTGCTCTGCTGGCGTCCCGAAGACGACACGGGCTGGCACGACCACGACATCTCGTCGGGAGCGGTGCATGTGGTCCAGGGCGCGCTGCTGGAATGCAACCCGCGCATCGGCGGCGAGCACCTGGAGACCGTCGTCGCCGAGGGGCAGTCGTTCCACTTCGGGCCCGACCACATCCACAGGCTGACAGGAGCGGTGGACAAGAGCGTGTCCATCCACGCCTACTCGCCGCCGCTGTGGCGGCTCGGGCAGTACTCCATCGACGACACGGGCCTCATGCGCCGCGTCTCGGTGAGCTACGCCGACGAGTTGCGCCCCATCGACGGCGAGCCGGTGGGCGACGCCGCCATGGAGGAAGTGGCCTGAGCTCAGGCCGCCTGGGGCTCGCGCAGCACGCAGCAGGTCGCGCAGGCGTCGGCCTCGGGAAGGGTGACCCACAGGCAGCAGGTCCTGCGCCGGTAGCCGTCGGCGGTCTGTTCGAGCAGACCGTCGACGGGCGGCCCCACCTCGCGCAGCAGGCTCATGTAGTCGGCCTTGACCACCACGGTCATCGGGTGCGCGAAGGCCTCGGCCGTGGAGCCCCACAGCGTCCGCCTGCCCACCCTGGCCTGCCCGCTGATCGCGTTGACCAGCGGCTCGTGCGCCTGCAGGAGCGCCTCGCGGATCGCCTCGGCGCTGCCGGCGACCGACACCGACGTGGCCGCGATCGTCACACCCGCGTCGGACCGCCTGAAGTAGATGTCCTCGTGCCGCATGACGGGCGCCTGCCTGTTGAGCGCCCAGCCGAGGGCCATCGGGAAGGTGAGCCAGTAGCCGAGCGTCTTCCACAGCAGCGCCGCGCCCACGTGCCTGGGAGCGTCGTACAGGCCGGCGGTCTGGTCGATCAGCGCGCTCAGCAGCGTGGACGGCTCGCGTGACAGCTCGCTGAGCGGCGTCCACGACTCGTCGGGTTCGACGACAAGACCGGGTAGGACGCCGAGCACCCCGCCACGCTCGGCGGCGACGCGTTCCAGCACTCCGGTCAACTCCGCGAGCGGCACGGCAAAGCCCTTTCCCTGAAAAGGTTAGCCTTACCTAAGATAGCAGAGGACGGCCTGCTCGCACGCCCACAACCAGCTGGATCATGCAGGCCGCGATACCCGCGAGCAACGGAAGCGTCCAGCCGCCGGACACCTCCCTGAGGATCCCGATCAGCAGCGGGCCGAGCGCGGCCAGCACGTAGCCGACCGACTGGGCCACAGCCGACAGCGCGGTCACCGACGCGGGATCGGGCGCGCGCAGGGTGATGATGAGCAGCGCCAGCGCCAGGGAGGCGCCCTGGCCGACGCCGAGCACGATCATCCACACCCACGGCACGGTGGTGGGGGCGAGCAGCACGCCCACGTATCCCGCCACGGTCAGCAGCGCGGCGGCGGCCACGTGCCCGGCCTGCGACCGCCTGCGCTCGGCGTGCACGGGAACGGCCAGCGTGGCGGCGACCTGGGAGAGGTTCGAGACGGCCAGCAGGAAGCCCGCCTGCTCCGCAGGGATGCCCGCCTCCTGGAAGATCGTCGGAAGCCAGGCGAGCATCACGTAGAACGTCAGCGACTGGATGCCCATGAACGCGGTCAGCTTCCAGGTGAGCGGGCTCCTCATCAGCGCCATGAACGGCCGCGGGCCGTTGGCGGGCGCCGCCTGCCTGCCGAACGCCTGAGGCAGCCAGATCAGCGCGGCGGCCACGGCGGGCACCGCGACCAGGGCGGAGACGCCGCGCCAGCCGTACCCGGTGAGGCTTTCGAGGGGGATCATCAGCGCGGAGGCGGCCGCGGCACCGCCCACCAGGGCGGAGACGTAGATGGAGGTGAGCAGGCCCGCCTTCGCGGGGAAGTGCTGCTTGACCACGCCCGGCATGATCACGTTCAGGATCGCGATGGCGGTGCCCGCGATGGCAGCGCCTGTGTAGAGGGCGGGGGCGCCGTCCAGGCTGCGGACCACCACGCCCGCGGCCAGGATGAGCAGGGCGACCAGGAGCGTGCGGTCCAGGCCGATCCTGCGCGCGAGCAGCGGGGCCACGGGGCCGAACAGGCCGAGGCAGACCACCATGACGGTGGTGATGGCGCCGCCTCCGGCGGGGCTGAGGCCCACGTCGGTCATGATCTGGTCGAGGAGGGGGGAGATTCCGGCGATGGCGGGCCGCATGTTGAGCGCGGCAAGCACGAGCCCGGCGACGAGGAGGGTGGATCTCAAGGACATAGCGCGGCCCACTCTGTCATGCCACCCCCACGAGCGGGGCGACCGCCCTCACCCGCCCCGTCACCAGGATCCGAGGTGGCAAGCCAGAAGGGATAGGCGTCGACATCGCCCCGCCTGGTCACCCACCGGGTCTCCCTGAACGCCTCCAGGTTTCGCCGAAGCGCGCCCCCACCGACCTGACAACGTTGTCAAGCCGACGCGCATGATAAATGATCCCTATGTGAGACCGACGATGAAGGATGTCGCGGCGGAGGCGGGGGTCGCGCTCAAGACCGTCTCCCGGGTCGTGAACAACGAGCCAGGCGTGAACGCCGCGACCGCCGAGCGGGTGCGCGCGGCGATCGAGCGCCTCGGCTACAGCCGCAACGAGAGCGCGAGGGTGCTGCGCCAGGGCAGGACGTCGAGCATCGGCCTGGTCATCGAGGACGTCGGCGACCCCTTCTACTCAGGGGTGAGCAGGGCCGTCGAGGAGGTCGCGATCAAGCACGGTTCCCTGGTGCTCAGCGGCTCATCAGGCGAAGAGCCTGCCAGGGAGAAGGAGCTGGTGCTCACCTTCTGCACGCGCAGGGTCGACGGCCTCATCGTGGTGCCCGCCGGGAGCGACCACTCCTACCTGCGGGCCGAACTGGACGCCGGCACGCCCGCCGTGTTCGTGGACCGCCCCGCGGGGCCGGGCCTCGACGTCGACACGGTGCTGTGCGACAACGCGGGCGGGGCGCGGCTGGCCGTCGAGCACCTGCTCGCGCGGGGGCATCGGCGGGTGGCCTTCCTGGGTGACAGCCCGGCGATCTACACGGCGAGCGAGCGAGAGCGCGGCTACAGGGAGGCGCTCGGCGACCTGGTGGACGAGCGGCTGATCTCCATGGCGCAGCCGTCGCTCGACGGGGCGCGGGGGGTCCTGGACCGCATGCTGGGGATGGACGACCCGCCCACCGCGCTGTTCACGGGCAACGGCCGGTGCACTGTCACGGCGCTCCGGGCCTTGGAGGGGCAGCGGATCGCGTTGATCGGGTTCGACGACTTCGAGCTGGCGGACCTGCTGAACCCGGGGGTGAGCGTGGTGGCGCAGGACCCGGCGGGACTGGGGAGGGTGGCGGCTGAGCTGCTGTTCAGGAGGATCGCGGGGGACGTGGGGCCGGTCGAGCGGATCACGCAGCCGGTACGCCTGGTCGCGCGGGGCTCGGGAGAGATCGGACCCACCGGGATGCCGACCGGCTGAGCGCCGGGGTCGGCGGGGGTTCGGGCGGGTCGGCCTTCGGTGGGGGTCACGGGGTGGGGACGGGGATTCGGGCCGGGGTCAGGACGCGGGCGAGGGCGAGCGCGGCGAGGATGCCGACCGCCCCTGAGACCGCCATCGCGGGTCCCGAGCCCGCCAGTTCCGCCACTCCGCCGATCACCGCCGCCCCGACCGCCTGGCCGGTCATCAGCCCTGCCGACTGCAGGCCGTACGCCTGGCCTCTGACCTGCTCGGGGACCGCCTCCAAGAAGCGGCGCTGCAACCCGAGCTGGTAGGCCAGGCACCCGGCCGACAGCGCCGCGAGCGCCGCGGTGACCGGCGCTCCAGGCTCGGCCACGAAGAACAGCCACGGCACCCCCATCGCCGCCGCCAGCGGAAACGACAGCCGTTCCCGCAGCGCGGGAGCGGCGAAGCGGCCCACGGCGAACTCGCCCACCGCCATCCCCACGGCCGCCGTGGCCAGCGCGAGCCCCGCCCCTGTCGCCGTCCCCGCCGAGGTGAGGTACGGCACGACCATCGCCTCGGCCCCCGCCAGGCACATCGGCGGCACCCACATCGCCAGCAGCAGCCCCCGCACGCCAGGCGAGCCGAGCAGGACCCTGTTCACCCGCAGCGTCGTACGCACCGTGCCGCGTCCCGAGCCACCCCTGGCCGGCGTGTACGGCAGGCCGTACCTGAGCACGATCGCCGCCACCCCCGAGACGCCCGCCGTGACCGCCAACGCCCCCTCGGGCCCCGCCACGGCCAGGATCGCGCCGCCCAGCGACAACCCGCCGATCTGCGCGCCCGCGCTGGTCACCCCCATCAGCGACCTCCCCAGCACGAAGGCGTCACCCGGCAGCACGTCGGGCAGCATGGCGTTGCGCGCGGCCCCGAACACCGGCTGGCCGAGACCGCTGACCAGGATCAGCGCCAGCATGGCCCACACGGGCAGCCCCGCGTAGGCGAGCACCAGGCACACCACGAGCCTGACCAGCTCCCCCGCCACCATCAGACCGCGCGGCGGCAGCCTGTCGGCCAGCGACAGCAGGAACATCCCTCCGGCGAGGTACGGCAGCCAGCCCGCCATGTACGCGGCGGCGGACAGCCCTGGCGAGCCCGTCCGCTCGAAGACGAGGACCGACAGGGCCAGCATCTTGACCCCGTCGCCGCCGACCAGCAGCGCGAAGCTGCCGAACAGCACCCTGAACTCCCTGACCCTGAACACGTCGCGAAAAGTCGCCTGATCCCTGCCGGTATCCATGCGCCAACCTTCGAGAACACGCCGTCAGAGGGCGACATATTCGGGAATATCCGAAGGGTGATCAGGATTGAGGTCAGCCCCCAGGACATCGCCGCGAGCCGTTTCGCCATCTCACCCCTCATCGAGACGGTGCACGCGACCTGGGTGCTCGAAGGCAGGGTGAGCGCGGGAGCGTTGCAGGCGTGGGCCGCGCGGTGGCGGGAGCCGTACCGGCGGCTGGGCCGGCCGGGACTGGCGTTGATCCAGGCCATCTCCGGTCACCGCGGCTCGGGGAACGTGGACTTCGTCGCTCCCCCGCCTACCGGGGTGAACGTGCCGTTCGACAGGGAGCTGGCCGCGCTCAGGGCCACGCCGCTCGACCGCGCCCACGAGGAGATCGCGCAGCTGACCGTCCCCCGCGAGCTGCGTGCGGCACTCGAAGGCCCCCACGTCGTACGGCTGATCGCCGACGCCCTCGAAGCGGTGTGGCGGGAGATCGTCTCGCCCGAGTGGCCCCGCTTCCACGCCGTGATGGAGCGCGACGTGGTGTGGAGGGCGGGCAGGCTGGCGACCTCCGGGTGGGCGGCGGCGCTCGACGATCTCAGCGCGCAGGTCCGCTGGCGCGACGGCGGCCTCGACTGCGACCTGTCCAGCGACTTCGTCAAACGTGATCTCAACGGCAGGGGCCTGCTGTTCATGCCGTCGGTGTTCGGCTCGCGCGTGGGCGTCTATCTCGACGACGCGTGGCCGTACGCGCTGGTCTATCCCGCGCGCGGGGTCGGCGCGACCCAGGCGGGAGGCGGCGCGCGGCTGGAGGCGCTGATGCGGCTGATGGGCCGCACCCGCGCCCGCGTCCTGGCCGAGCTGGCCACGCCCGCCACCACGACACAGCTGGCCGCCGTGATGGGGCAGGCGCTCGGCACGGTGGGCGAGCACGTCGCGGCCCTGCGCGGGACCGGTCTCATCACCGGCGCCCGCGCGGGCCGTGGCGTGGTCTACTCGCGCACCCCGCTGGGCGACGCGCTGGTCACGGGGGAGCTCACCCCTTGAGCGCCCCCGCCATCAGCCCGCGCATGAAGAACCGCCCGAGCAGCAGGTAGATCAGCATCGTCGGGATCGAGGCCAGCAGCGCCGCGGCCATCTGCTGGCTGTACGGCGTGGCCTGCGCTCCCGCGATGTTGTTCAGCATGACGGTGGTCGGCCAGCTCGTCGGCCCGGTGAGGAAGACGGCGAACAGGAAGTCGTTCCACAGCGAGGTGAACTGCCAGATGATCACGACGGCGACCGCGGGACCCGAGATGGGCAGCACCACCGACCAGTAGGTCCGCAGCATGCCCGCGCCGTCCACTCTGGACGCCTCGATGAGCTCGTCGGGGATGGTCACGTAGTAGTTGCGGAAGATCAGCGTGCAGATCGGGATGCCGTAGACGACGTGCGCGAGCACGAGTCCCGGGATCCCGCCGTAGATGCCGAGGTTCACCATGAGCTGGACCAGCGGGATCATCACGCCCTGGTAGGGGATGAACATGCCGAACAGGAACAGCGTGAACAGCACGTCCGCGCCGGGAAAGCGCCATTTCGACAGGACATAGCCGTTCATGGAGCCGAGCGCGCACGACAGCAGCGATCCGGGCACCGCCAGCAGGACGCTGTTCCAGATGCCGGGTGCGAGCTTCTCCCACGCCACCCGCCACGCCTCGAACGTCCAGACCTGCGGCAGGTTCCACGCCTGCGCGGGGTTGGCCTCGGTGAGCGGCTTGAAGCTGGTGACCAGCAGCACGTAGATCGGGATCAGGAAGATGACCGCGAAGACGATCAGCAACCCACGGCGGAGGATCACGAGCGCCTCTCCTTGCGGACCGACCAGATCAGGTAGGGGATCACGAAGATCGCCACGCTGAGCACGATGTAGGAGGCGATGGTCGCGCCCTTGGCCGGGTCGTGGGAGTCGAAGACCGCCACCCACATGAACACGGCGGGCACGTCGGTGATGATCTGCTTGCCCGACACGGCCATGACCAGGTCGAAGGTCTTCAGCGAGATGTGCCCCAGGATGATCAGCGCGGACAGCGTCACGGGGCGCAGCAGCGGCAGCACGATGTGCCGGTAGACGCCCCATTCGGTGCATCCGTCCACCCGTGCGGCCTCACGCAGTTCCTCGGGCACGCCTCGGAAACCCGCCAGGAAGAGCGCCATGACATATCCGGACATTTGCCAGATTGCCGGGAGGGCCATGGCGGCCATGCCCCAATCCTGGTCCCTGAACCAGGCCCACTGGGGCAGGCCGATCACGTCGAACAGCCGGTTGAGCCCGACCGCCCGCTCGCCCTGGCCCGAGTTCATCAGCCACCGCCACACGATGCCGGTCGCCACGAACGAGATCGCCATGGGGAACAGGTAGATCGCCCTGAACGTGCCCTCGCCCTTGATCCCCTTCTCCATGAGGAAGGCGAGGAACCAGCCGAGCAGCAGCGCCCCGCCCACGAACACGACCGTGAACAGGATCGCGTGGTTGACCGAGAGGTGCCAGCGGGGCAGGTCCCAGATGTCGATGAGGTTGCGCAGGCCGACGAACGAGCCCTCCGACACCTCGTCGTGCTTGTCGGTCATGGCCAGGCTGAAGTTCCAGCCGAGCATGCCGTACACGAACACGCCGATCAGGATGATCGAGGGGGCCACCAGCAGCAGGCCCGGCAACCAGGCGCGGGCCCGCCGCAGGGCGGACCCGCCTCTCCTAGCCATCACTGTGCAGGCCTCACTGGGCGTTGGCCGCCGCGGCGTCAACGAGGCCCTTCTGCAGCGCGGCGACATCCTTGCTGCCGATGAACAGGCCGACCGCCTCGTTGATGGAGGCCAGCCAGGGCTGGTTGACGGCCACGCCGTGCTGGATGGATCCGGCCAGCTTGTTGGAGGACCAGTCCTTCAGCGCGTCGGCCAGATAGTCGGTGTAGAGCGAGGCGTCGGCGTCCTTGCGCGCAGGGATGGAACCCTTCTTCGGATTGAAGGCGTCCTGTCCCTCCTTGCTCGCCGCCACCTTGAGCCACGCCACCGCGCCGTCCCTGTTCTTGGCGCCCTTGGGCAGCGTGAAACTGTCGGACAGCCACAGGTAGGTGCCCTCGGTGCCAGGCGCGGCCGCCCAGTCGAAGTCGGTCTTCGACTGCTTGCCGAGGCCGCCCTCCGGTGGGTTGTGGAAGTAGCCGTAGGCCCAGTCGCCCATGATGTTGAAGGCGGCCTTGCCCTCCGCCACCTGCGCGGCGGCCGGCTGCCAGTCGTCCTGCGGGTCTCCCGCGTACGACATGATCGTCTTGAAGTTCTCCAGTGCCTTGGTGACCTCGGGAGATCCCCAGTTGGCGCCCGGCTTGAACAGCGCGTTGTAGCCGTCGGTGCCGAGCGAGCCGAGCAGCACGCTCTCCATCAGGTGGGTGACGGTCCACTCCGAGCCGATGGACAGCGGAATCTTGCCCTTGGCCTTGACCTTCTCCAGGGCGGCGATGAACTCCTCGATCGTCTTGGGCGCACCCGCGACCCCTGCCTCCTTCAGGACGCCCGGGTTGAACCAGAGGATGTTCGACCTGTGGATGTTGACGGGCACCGAGTAGATCTTGCCCTCGTAGCTGATCTGCTCGACCAGCTGCGCGGGGAAGACGTCCTTGAGCTTGAGCTCGTCGTAGAGGAAGGTCAGGTCCTCGAGGTCGCCCGACTTGATGTAACCCTGCAGCTCCGCGCCCGCGTGACCCTGGAAGGTGTCCGGCGGGGTGTCGGCCTGGAGCTTGGACTGCAGCAGCGCCTTGGCCTTGTCGCCGGAGCCTCCCGCCACGGCGGCGTCGAAGAAGGTGAAGCCGGAGTTCTGCTTCTCGAAGATCTCCTTCATGGCTTTCAGACCGTCGGCCTCACCGGGCCCGGTCCACCACGAGAAGACCTCCACCTGCTTCTTCGCGTCTCCTCCCGCGCCGGAGGCCTGACCCGACGGAGCCGCAGTGCCGCCTCCGCCGCCGCAGGCCGTCAGCCCGAGCACGGCCGCCAGGGTGATCGCCGCTAACCACCGTCGTCTCATCGCACACCGCTCCTTCACCACGGTCGGTGACAACGTTGTCAGTAGGGCAATCAACCCACTTCGCACTCCGCGACGTCAAGGCATGTGCGGGTAACAGGTCGGCATATTCGGGGAGCGCTCTCTTTACAGTCGCCGCACGCCACGGCCCGCCAGCGCCGTCACCGTCACACCGAAGTCGTGAAGGGTCCCCGCCAGGCTCGCGGGCGCGAGCCCGTTGGCTGCGATCACCAGTGCGCCCCTGCTCACCGCCAGGCCGACCAGCGCGACCAGGTCGCCGCCGCCATCAGGCGGCCAGGTCACCAGCACCACGTCCGAGTCGGCCAGAGCGACGCCGCTGTCCAGGGCGCTCATCTCCCCGAGCAGGTCATGGTGGGTGAGCGTGCGGCCGTCGGCCAGCGACAGCGCGGTCTGCGTCGCGGGGTCGAGCGACGGCAGCGGCACCGCGTCCAGCAGCGAGAGCCGCGCGAAGTCGACGGTGTCGAGCGCGTCGCCGAACGCGATCACCTGCCTCACCCTGGAGTCCTCCACCGCCCTCACAGCCGAGTCGGCCAGGCGGCTCGTGGTGATCATCATGCGCGCGTCGCACTCCGACAGCCGCCCGGCGATCCGCCCGACGGGCAGCGCGGGATCGAGCGGCGCGGCCACCCCGCCCGCCGCGATCACGGTGTGGACGGCCAGCGTCTGCGCGGTGACGGTGTCGACGTGGACGCCCACCACCTGGTGGGGTCTGGCGCCCCTGCGGATCAGGCCCGAGGCGGCCGCGGTCACCTCGGTGACGAGACGGCGGTAGCCGTACACCAGGCCGGCGGTCAGGTCGATCAGCGCGGGACGGTCGCCGCGCTCGTAGGCGGCGGCGAACACACCTCCCGTCACGGCGCCCGGTGAAGGGGATGTCGGTCGCGTGACGCCACAGCGGGCATGTGGGCCGCAGCATCCACCGAGATATGTATAGCGATGTGTATTCAAGGACCGTCCCTGAAGCCTGGGCGGGCTCGAGCCCTGCGCGGCTCGAGCCCGCTGTCGCGCCCGCCGGACCACGACCCCCACCCCTCCGAGGAGGCCAGGCCCACCTGCGAACGCGACGTTTCGGATGGATCGCCCCCGGCCGTGCCCGCCCGCCCGCGATGTGGCACCCGGAGCACCGGGTTCAGGGGGAGCCGCCGGTCGATCACAGACGCAACGCTAGGCGGGGCGGGCTTCGGGCACATGCGCCGAGATGGCCATTCGGCCATGTATCCGCAGTGGGTCAAGGATGTGTAGAGAAGAGGTCGTCACGCAGGCGCGTCCCCGTGAGGAGAACGGCCACGTGTGTACGTGACGAGGGGCCTGCCGGAGCGCGGCGCGTTCGCCTACCGGAGTCCGGCGGCAGCGCTGCGCGACGGCGCCCATCCCGACCAGGCCGCCACGGCGCTGCTCGGCGCGTGGGGTGAGGTGCTGCTCCACTCCACGAGCCGGCGGTTCGACGAGAGCGCGGTCGTGCTCGCCCACGCCGCCTGCCCCGACCCGCGGCCCGACCTGCCCGCGCCCGGTGGCTGCGGCATTCGTCGCGATACGCCCGGATATCGCCGACGCCCTCGGCGCGCGCCTGCCCGCAACGGCGGGGCGGCCGTAGGAAATTGTCGGTGACGCCCGTCACACTCCTGGGTATGGCGGACGAGCCCCTCGAACTCGGCGAGATCTCCTTCTCCGACTGGCACGCACACACCGACAAGATGGCGGAGGTCGGCTTCCTGACCATCGCGCGCCGGTTGCCGGCCCTGGTAGGGCAGGCGATGCGGATGGCGTGGCGGGCCAGCCCGCGCGACACCGCGGCCACCGTCGGATTCAACCTGGCGGGCGGCGTCTTCACCGCCTTCGGGCTGCTGGCCACCACCGGCGTCCTCGAAGCGCTGTTCCGCGAGGGCCCCACGCCCGAACGGGTGCGGGCGGCGCTGCCCAGTCTCGCGCTGGTGGCGGCGGCCGCCGCGCTGCGCACGCTGACGCAGGCGGCCGCGGGCTGGGCGCAGTCCAGGCTCGACCCGCAGGTCTCCAGGCTCACCGAAGAGCGACTGTACGGCCTGACCAGCAGGGTTCCGCTGGTGGCCTACGACGACCCCGACTTCCACGACGCGATGGAACGTGCCAGGATGCGCGGCGTCGCCATGGCCGACGTGGTGGTCATGACGGCGATCGACGTCATGACCGCCTTCATCGGCATCGCGGCCGTGGCCGGCGTGCTGGGCATCCTGCATCCGTCGCTGCTGCCGCTGCTCATCCTCGCCGTGCTGCCCGACGCGTGGGCCGCCGTGCGCTCGGCCAGGATGCGCTACTCGTACATGTACTCGCTGATCCCCGCCCGCAGACGCAAGTGGATCATCGCCGAGCTGCTGGCCGACCGCTCCCCCGCCGCCGAGGTGCGTTCCTTCACCATGCGCGGCTTCCTGCTGCGGATGTACGACGCCGTGGCCAGGGCCGAGCAGGAGGTCCTGCTGCGGCTGGCCAGGCGGCAGACGGTGGCCAGGATCGTCGGAGAGGCGCTGGGCGGCGTCGGCACCGGCCTGGTCTACCTGGCGCTGGGCCTGCTGCTGGCCTTCGGCGCGCTGCCGCTGGCCGTGGCCGGCACCGCCGTCCTCGCGATCCGGCAGGGGCAGATGTCGCTGAGCAACCTGATGTACGCCACCAACCGCCTCTACGAGGAGGGCCTCTACTTCACCGACTTCCTCGACTTCTGCGCCGACGCCGAGCGCCGGATCGCCGATCCGAGGCCCACGCCCGCGCCGCGGTCGTTCGAGGAGATCAGGGCCGACGACGTGACCTTCAGCTATCCGGGCTCGGACAACCCCGCGCTGCGCGGCGTGTCCGTCAGGGTGGGCAGGGGCGAGGTCATCGCGTTCGTCGGCGAGAACGGCTCGGGCAAGACCACCCTCGCCAAGATCCTCTCCGGCCTCTACGAGCCCGACGGGGGCACGGTGAGCTGGGACGGGCTCGACGTGCGCGAGGTGGCGCCGGAGGAGCTGCGCCTGTCCACCGCGGTCATCGCCCAGGACCACACCAGGTGGCCGCTGACGGCCCGCTACAACATCACCATGGGCACCGACAAGGGAGAGCCCGCGCTGGTCGCCGCGGCCGAGGTCGCGGGGGCCGACGAGGTCGTCGCCGAGCTCCCGTACGGCTACAGCACGCTGCTCGACCGGCGCTTCAAGGACGGGCAGGAGCTGTCCGGCGGGCAGTGGCAGCGGATCGCCGTGGCGCGCGGCTTCCATCGCGACGCGCCGCTGCTGATCTGCGACGAGCCCACGGCCGCGCTCGACGCCAGGGCCGAGCACGCCCTGTTCGAGCGCATCCGCCGGCACTCCGACGGGCGGAGCGTGCTGCTGATCACGCATCGGCTGGCGAGCGTGCGGTACGCCGACCGGATCTACGTGCTCGACCACGGCAAGGTGGTGGAGGAGGGCACCCACGATCACCTGATGGCGGAGGAGGGGCTCTACGCCGACCTCTACAACCTCCAGGCCCAGGCCTACCGCTGACGCGGCCCCACCCTCGCCGGAGGCCACCGGTCCTCATCCCGCGAGAGCCCGGCGGGTCGACGGCCGACGCGAACCGCGTCACCCGAAGGCGCGGCCGGCCCGAGAACGGATGCCCGAGAGCGGACGGCCCGAGAACGGACGGCCCGAGAACGGACGGCCCGAGAACGGACGGCCCGAGAACGGACGGCCCGAGAACGGACGGCCCGAGAACGGACGGCCCGAGAACGGACGGCCCGAGAACGGACGGCCGAGAGGTCTCGCGGGAACCGGAGCGCGGAGGCGGGGCTCCGGATCAGGTGAGGACCGCCTGCATGATCTGGCGGGCGATGGGGGCGGCCACGTCGCCGCCGGAGCCGGCCTGCTCGACGACCACGCCCACAGCCACCCGCGGGCTGCCGGCGGGGGCGAAGGCCGTCAGCAGCGCGTGATCCTCCGCGCCCTGGACGTTCTCCGCCGTGCCCGTCTTGGCCGCGACCTGCACGTCGGGCAGCGCGGCCGCCGTACCCGTGCCGCCCTGCTCGGTGACCTCCACCATCATGGCGGTGAGCTGGGCGGCCTCGCGCGCGCTCATGACCGAGCGCCACTGGGACGGCTCGGCCCTGTCGATGACCGAACCGTCCGGCAGCCGGACCTCCTCCACCAGGTAGGGCCGCATCAGCGCGCCGCCGTTCGCCACCGCGGCCGACAGCATGGCGATCTGGAGCGGGGTGGCCCTGTCGTTGAACTGCCCGATCGCCGACATCGCGGTCTGCGCCTGGTCGAGGCCGCTCGGGTAGACGCTCATGGAGACCGGCATCGGCACGGTCAGCGTGTCGTCGTTGAACCCGAACGCCTCCGCCTGCTGGCGCAGCGTGTCCTGCCCCATGTCGAGGCCCATGGCGGCGAAGGCGGTGTTGCAGGAGATCTGGAAGGCGAAGGCCAGCGCCGGACGCCCGTCGCCGCAGGACTCGCCGCCGGCGTTGCGCAGGTAGGTGGAGGTGCCCGGCAGCAGCAGCCTGATGGGCGCGTCCACGGCGGAGGCCGACGCGTACGTGCCGGAGTTCAGGGCGGCGGCGCTGGTGACGACCTTGAAGGTGGAGCCGGGCGGATAGTTCTGGTTGAGCACCCTGTTGAGCAGCGGCCGGCCGGGGTCGGCGTGGAACAGCGTGTCGATCTCCGTCAGCTTGGCGCCGTCGAAGGTGGTGTAGAGGTTGGGGTCGTAGGACGGGTAGGAGACCATCGCCAGGATCGCCCCCGTCGTGGGGTCGAGCGCCACGGCGGCTCCACGCCGCCCCGTCGCGGCCAGGCCCTGGTAGGCGGCCCGCTGGACGTGCTGCTCGATGGTGGTCCGCACGTCGGCGCCCTCGCTGATGCCGTCGGTCACCAGCGCGCGCACCCGCACTCTCGGGTCGCTGCCGGTGAGGGCGGCGTCCTCGGCACGTTCCAGGCCGGTGGTGGTGTAGAGCGAGGAGTGGCCGGTGACCGCGGCGTAGAGGTTGCCGCCGGGGTAGGTCCGCCGGTAGGCGTAACTGGCGTTCTTCGTCCTGCGGCTGGCGGCGATGATCGTCCCGTCGCGGGTGAGGATCTTGCCGCGCGGGTGCTCGAACCTGGAGATCAGCATGCGCTGGTTGCGCGCGTCGGCGTTGAGCCGCGCCGTCGTGAACCCCTGGATGTAGGTGACGTTCGCGAGGAGCGCGAACAGCATCGCCGCGCACAGTATCGCCGCGCGACGCAGCGGGATGTTCATGCGTCTCGCCCGGGGTCCGGCCATACCCCCCGGTTTAGCAACCGCAACGCCAAGCGCGGGCTAGAGCACGCTGCGGTAGTAGGAAATCTTGTTGTGAATGTAGCGCTGGCGCTCGATCAGGTTGTCGATCTGGCCGCGCACCCTGCTGTCGTGCTCCTCCAGGAGCGCGATCCTGTCGGCGATGGTGTGGTCGCCCGCGCGCACCAGTTCGGCGAAGCGCAGCATCTGGGCGATCGGCATGCCCGTGTCGCGCAGGCATCTGATCGTCCCCAGCCACCCGAGGTCCTCCTCGGAGAACCTGCGCTGTCCCGCGGCGTTGCGGTCTACGGGGGCCAGGAGGCCGATCTTCTCGTAGTAGCGAAGGGTGTCCAGGCTGAAGCCGGTCTCCTCGACGACTTCAGCGGGTGTGTAGACGCTCACGAGGCCGATCCTCCCACCTGGAGCGCACTCCAGGTCAATCGCTTGACATGGAGTGCGCTCCAGCTCGCAGAGTCTCGCCCATGGATTTCGCGATCGGCGCCATCGACTTCGGCACCAGGGTCACCCTGCAGGACACCTTCGCTCTTCTCGACAGGTTCACCGAGGCGGGTGGGACGGTGATCGACACGGCGAACAACTACCCGTTCTGGAACGCCGGCCGTACCGGCAGCGAGAGCGAGGAGGCGGTCGGGGCCTGGCTGGCCGCGCGCGGCGCCAGGGACAGGATCGTGTTGAGCACCAAGGTCGGGGCGCGCCCGACGGTGCCGGGTGACACGACGCTCGACTCGGCGGAAGGCCTGTCGGCACAGGCCGTCGGGAAGGGCATCGAGGGCAGCCTGCGGCGGCTGGGGACGGACCGCATCGATGTGTACTGGTCACACATCGAGGATCGGTCCGTCCCGCTCGAGGAGACCCTGGGCGCGTTCAACGAGCTGGCCGAGGCGGGCAAGATCCTCAGGCTGGGCTCGAGCAACATGCCCGCGTGGCGCCTGGAGCGGGCCAGGAACCTGTCCGCGGCCAACGGCTGGCTGCCCTACACCGCGCTGCAGCTGCGGCACACCTACCTGCGGCCGCGACCGCTGGTGAAGCTGCCCGAGGGCGGCCACATGCTCACCACGGACGAGACGCTGGCCTACGTGCGCGAGGAGGAGTACCTGACCCTGTGGGTGTACAACACGTTGATGTCCGGCGCCTACACCCGCGCCGACCGGCCCGTCCCCGAGTGGTACGACCACCCCGGCACGACGCGCCGCCTGGCGAGGCTGCGCGAGGTGGCGGACGAGCTGGGCGCGACGCCGAACCAGGTGGTGCTGGCGTGGCTGACGGCCCAGGGGCTGGTGCCGATCGTGGGGGTGACGACGATGGCCCAGCTGGAGGAGGCGATCGGGGCGGCCGGCCTCAAGCTGGACGAGGCGCTCATGGCTCGGCTGGACGAGCCACGCTGAGGTGCTCGGCGAGGTAGCGGCGGACCAACTGCTTGCACTCGGCGATCAACGCCGGGTCGCCGTCGGAGCTCGTGCGGAAGGCTAGCTTGAGCACCGCGTCGGCCGCCTCGACGGCGACCCGCAGCGCGAGGTCGAGCCGCTCGCCTTCGGGCTTGTCGTACAGCCCGACGACGAGGGCGCGCAGCCGGTCGGCCACGACGGCGCTGTTCTCCGTCGCCGCGTCGAGCATGTGGCTGGTGCCCGGCAGCGCGGGACCGCCGGGCGTGGGCAGCACCTCACCGAAGTCGACCACCGCGAAACCCGGTGTGGTGCGCTTCATCGCCACGAACTCGTCGATCGCCAGGTCGGACAGCTCCGACCAGTGGGCGAGGTCGGCCTGCGCGATCCGGTCGGTGACGCGCGTGAGGAACCTGTCGAGGTTACGCATGGCCAGCGCCCTGACCAGGCCTTGTTTGTCGGAGAAGAACTGGTAGAAGGTGCCGATCGGGACCTCGGCCCGACGGGCGACCTCCTTGGTGGTCAGCCCGTCATAGCCCACTTCGTCCAGGAGCGAGGCGCACTCGTCGAGCATCCGCTCGACCCGTTCGGCGCTGCGGCGCTGGGAGGGACGGCGGCGCAGGGTACTCGTCATATCCCCATCCTGGCCCATCAGCGCCGCCGACCTCGCGACCTCGGACCCCTTGATCGCCTAATATCACCGGTTATGTTCCTCTGGGGTACGGCCACCGCCGCCTACCAGATCGAGGGCGCCGTCCACGAGGACGGCCGCGGCGCCTCCATCTGGGACACCTTCGCCCACCAGCCCGGCAGGACCCGCGACGGGCACACCGGTGACGTGGCGTGCGACCACTACCATCGCTGGCCCGATGACCTCGAGCTGATGACCGGCCTGGGCGTCAACGCCTACCGGTTCTCGATCGCGTGGCCGAGGATCCAGCCCGGCGGCTCCGGCGAGGTCAACCCGAAGGGGCTCGACTTCTACGACAGGCTCGTGGACGGGCTCGGCGAGCGCGGCATCACCCCCGTGCCGACGCTGTTCCACTGGGATCTGCCCCAGGCGCTGGAGGACAGGGGCGGGTGGCTCGACAGGGACACCGCCCACCGTTTCGCGGACTACGCCGCGGTCGTGGCCGACCGGCTCGCCGACCGGGTGAAGATGTGGATCACGCTCAACGAGCCCTTCGTGCACATGGTCTTCGGCTACGCGATGGGCGTGCACGCTCCTGGTCACGCGCTGATGCTGGACGCGCTCCCCGTGGCGCACCACCAACTGCTCGGGCACGGGCTGGCCGTACGGGCGCTGCGGGCCGCGGGCGCGGAGCAGGTGCTGGTCACCAACAACTGCACCCCCGTCTGGGCGGAGGACGCGGCGGCGGGCGACGCCTACGACGCGTTGCACAACCGGCTGTTCAACGACCCGGTCCTGCTGGGGCGCTACCCCGACCTGTCCGCCTACGGCGTCACTCTCGGCTGCGTCCGCGACGGCGATCTGGAGGTCATCTCCACGCCGCTCGACGGGCTCGGCATCAACTACTACAACCCCACGCGGATCGGCGCCCCCACGGACGACTCGCTGCCGTGGACCGACCTCGGCGTCACCGGCTACCCCACCACGGCTTTCGGGTGGCCCGTCGTCCCCGACGGCCTGCGCGAGCTGCTGGTCGGCCTGCGCGACCGGTACGGCGCGGCGCTGCCGCCGATCTACGTCACGGAGAACGGCTGTTCCTACCCCGAGCTGGACGACCAGGCCCGCATCGCCTTCCTCGACGGCCATCTGGCCGCCGTGCGCGCCGCGCAGGACGAGGGCGTCGACGTGCGGGGATACTTCGTCTGGTCGCTGCTGGACAACTTCGAGTGGGCCGAGGGCTACCACCAGCGCTTCGGCCTGGTCCATGTCGACTTCCCCACCGGCCTGCGCACCCCGCGCGCCTCCTACCACTGGCTGAAGGAGCACCTGTCGCGTACGGCGCGGCCGTAGCGGCCTGGACTCAGAACACCGACACGTGCACGTGGTCCCAGTGGTTGGCGGTGACGCCGCCACGGTCGGACATCATGTCCCAGCCGCCGCCTGTGCGGATGTCGTAGTAGCGCTGCTTCCAGATGATGTACATCACGCCGAGCCGCGACCCGTTGGAGATGAGCCACTGGGCCAGCGCGTCGCCTCGCGCCAGGTTGGCACCCGAGGCCATGGATCCGCCGGGGCTCATCATGAAGTCGCAGGCCCGCCCCTTGCCGTGCTCGCCTGGGTCGCCGACCCTCAGGCAGCCGACGCCGTAGAACATCGGGAAGTTGCGCATCACCTCGTCGCGGACCGAGACCATGCGCGCAGTGAGGCCGTTGGCGCTGCCAGGCTGCTGGATGCCGTACTTGGCCAGCAGTTTCTCGATGTCGCGCCGCTTGCTCTGCATCTTCTTGACGTCGCGCTCGAGGTCGTCGATCTTGCCGTCGGCCTCCTTCTTCGCCTTCTGGGCGTCGGCGACCATCTCCTTGACGCGGTTGAGCTTGGAGGTGCGTTCGGCCGACAGGTAGGCCATGCTCGCCGCCTGCCCCAGCACCTGGTAGGGCTCCGCGGGCGAGCTGAACAGGGCGGTGCCGTCGAGCGGCCCCTGGATGTAGGTGGTCTGGGCGATCTGGCTCACCTCGACCTCGGCCCTGGCGAGCGCCGCCTTGAGGTTGGCCGCCCTGTCGGTGGCCTTCTTGGCGGCGAGCCGGGTGTCCTCGAGGCTCTCGATCGTGCCGCGGTAGAGCTTGTTGAGCTGGGCCGCCTGTTTGGTGAGCTTGCGCAGCTTGGTCTGGCTGTCGGGGTCGGCGGTCGCGGAGTGCGGGAAGGGGGCCGCGACCAGCGCGACGAGGACGACGGCGAGCACGGCAAGACGCCCTGATCTCACGCCTGTCCTCCCCTCCTAGACGGAGCGACTATAGAAGATGATCTTGTTCCCTGCCACCTGAACCAGTGAACTCGTGCGCCTTTGGCGAACTATCTACCACTTTGCCGGAAAGTGGGCCAACAGTTGGGTCTTGCCGAGCACTCCGCGCCGGGTGACATTTCGAGCATTCCGTCTTCTGCAAAGGGGCAGAACTTGTCTCGAACTTTCACCCTCGTCACAGCCGTGACCGCCTGCCTGGCCACTTCCCTGGTGGCTGGGCAGGCCGTCGCATCAGAGGACCCCGCCTTACCCTCGGCCGACCGGATCGAGCTCTACCAGTTGGACGGCCCACCGGGCACCGGGCAGGCCCTCGCCGAGGACGGCTTCGATGTCGTGCAGAAGCAGGCCGTCGCGGGCAAGGAGCACATCGAGTTCACCGCCGACAGCGACGACCTGGTCAAGATCGGCAAACTCGGGCACAAGCCCGAGCCCGTACGCAACCCGCAGGGCCAGACCCAGCTCGAGGCCGCCAAGGCCCAGGCCGCGGGCGGTTACACGGTCTGGCGCAGCTACTCCGAGCAGGGCGGCATCGCCGACCAGCTCAAGGCCATCGCCGACGCCAACAAGGACATCGTCAAGCTGCAGTCGATCGGCAAGACGATCAAGGGCCAGGACATCCTGGCCGTCAAGGTGACCAAGCACGCCAGGACCCTGCGCGACGGCGCCAAGCCCGCCGCCCTCTACTCCGCGACCCAGCACGCCCGCGAGTGGATCGCGGCCGAGGTCGACATGCGGCTGCTGAAGTACGTGGTCGCCAACAAGGGCACGCTGTCGGGCCTGCTCAACACGACCGAACTGTGGTTCGTGCCCGTCGCCAACCCCGACGGCTACGACTTCACCTTCACCGAAGGCAACCGTCTGTGGCGCAAGAACCTGCGTGACAACAACGGTGACGGCCAGATCGCCAGCGGCGACGGCGTCGACCCGAACCGCAACTTCCCGACGAACTTCCACTACGACGAGGAGGGCGCCTCCAGCGTCCCCAGCAGCGAGACGTACCGGGGAACGGCCGCCGCCAGCGAGCCCGAGACCAGGGCGATGGACGGGCTGCTGCGCCGGATCAAGTTCAAGCTGCAGCTCAACTACCACTCCTTCGGCCCGCTGCTGCTGTACCCGTTGGGCTGGCAGATGTACACCGCGAGCGCGGACAACCCGGTCTACGAGGCGCTGAGCGGCACCGACGCCAATCCGGCCGTCCCCGGGTTCAATCCGGGCCTGGCCGCGGGAGAGCTGTACATCACCAACGGCGACACCAACGACCGCGCGCACGGCGAGTACGGCACGCTCTCGTGGACGCCTGAGCTGAACGAGGGCTGCGACGGCTGCGGCTTCGTCTTCCCCGACGACGAGGCGCTGGTCCAGGCGGAGTTCGAGAAGAACCTCCCCTTCGCCCTGGACATCGCGAAGTCGGCGGCCAACCCGGTCGAGCCGGTCAGCCACCTGGGCAACAAGACGCCCGACTTCGTCGTCGACGACTTCGAGGTCAGCCACGGCAGGGACCAGGTCGTCCAGGTCAACGCCAAGCGCAAGCTGGGCCCCGTGGTCGTGCAGTACCAGGTCAACGGGGGCCGCACGAAGACCGCGCTCACCAGCGAGTGGAAGGGCGGCGAGAGGTACGGCAAGGGCTACGACGTCTACTACCACCAGCTCCGCGGCAAGATCACCGGCACCGGTCCGGGAGACAGCGTCAAGGTCTGGTTCAGGTCGCTGACCAAGAAGAGCGCTGACTTCACCTACAAGGTGGCCGACGACATCGGCGGCAGGGTCCTGATCCTTGCGGCCGAGGACGTCACGGGCATCAGTCCCGCCCAGGGCGTCACCGAGTCGAAGTACGTCGACGACTACGCCAAGGCGATCTCCGAGGCCGGCTACACCTCCGACGTCTACGACATCGACAAGAGCGGGCGCAAGGCGCCGCACCCGCTGGGCGTGCTCAGCCACTACAAGGCCGTCGTGTGGGAGACCGGCGACGACATCAACCCGCGCTCGCCCGAGCAGGTGCCCGGCACCCTGGCCAGGTACAGCGTCGAGACCGAGATCGCGGTGCGCGACTACCTCAACGAGGGCGGCAAGCTCCTGTCGGCGGGCAAGTACGCCCACTACGCGCGCAACGCCAACCAGGGCTTCTTCTTCCAGCCCGACGCCTCGCTCGGCGAGTGCGTGGTCGCCGCGACACCCCCGTGCTTCGAGGCCAACAACGACTTCCAGCAGTACTGGCTGGGCGCCTACATCTGGTTCGACAACGGCGGCACCAGCCAGCAGACGCATGAGCCGTTCGGGCTGAAGGGCACCGTGGGCGCCTTCAGCGGCTTCACCGGCACGCTGAACGGCGGCGACTCGGCCGACAACCAGGACCACAACAACTCGTGGGTCGCCACCTCCGCGATCCTGCCCGTCGAGACGTTCCCGCAGTTCGAGAGCAGGGCGGGCATCACGTGGGACAGGCCCGGCGGCCCCTTCGACCCGCACACCGGGGCGTGGGACGTGCAGAGCGGCATCGCCGACGCGTCGTGGAAGCGCCTGACCAAGACGATCGACCTGACGGGCAAGAGCAGCGGGGACCTGACGTTCTGGGCCTCCCTCGACACCGAGGCGGACTGGGACTTCTTCACCGTCGAGGCGCACACCGTCGGCCAGGACGACTGGACGACGCTGCCCGACGCGAACGGGCACACCACCCAGTCCACGGGGTCGAGCTGCAACACGCCCAACGGACAGCACTGGAGGGAGATCCACCCGTTCACGACCCGCTACCAGGGGCCGAACTGCGAGCCGACGGGCAGCAGCGGCGCATGGCACGCGGCCACCGGCAACTCGGCGGGCTGGCAGCAGTGGAAGGTCGACCTCACTCCCTACGCGGGCAAGAAGGTCGAGATCTCGCTCTCGTCGATCACCGACTGGAGCACCCACCAGGCCGGCGTCTTCCTCGACGACGCGAAGGTCACGCTCGACGGCGCGGTGGCGGAGGAGACGTCCTTCGAGGCCGACCTCGGCGGATGGACCGCCGGCGGGCCGCCACCCGGCTCCGGTCCGCTGCTCAACAACTGGGGCCGCACCGACAAGATCTTCGATGAGGGCGGCGGCATCATCACCAAGGACACCGTTCTGCTCGGATACGGCGTCGAAGGTGTCACCACGCAGGCACAGCGCACCGACCTGGTGAAGCGGTCGCTGACCCACCTGCTCGGCGATCCTCGCTAGAGCGGGCCGAGGGGTACGGCTCCGGCGAGCCGTACCCCTCTTGCGTGCCCGCACAGAACATGATTCGGTCTCCCAAGGGAGCAAGCACTCGGTCAAACGAGAAGGGTCACGACATGCGCCAGCACGACACGCTGTTCATCGGGGGCGAATGGGTGGCCCCGGCGGGCACCGGCGTCATCGAGGTCATCAACCCGCACACCGAGCAGGTCCTCGGCACGGTCCCTGACGGGACGCCCGCCGACATGGACCGCGCGGTCGCCGCCGCCCGCGAAGCCTTCGACCACGGGCCGTGGCCCCGGCTCAGCTTCGGCGAGCGGGCCGAGGCCATCGGCAGGCTCGCCGACATCTACGCCGCGCGACAGGGCGAGATGGCGGCCCTCATCACCGAGGAGATGGGCTCGCCGATCACCTTCTCCCAGCTCGCCCAGGCCCCCCAACCGCTCGGCATGCTCCAGTACTACGCCGAATACGGCAGGACGTTCCAGCAGGAGGAGGAGCGCCCCGGCCTGTTCGGTCCCTCGACCGTGCGCAGGGAGCCCGTCGGCGTGGTCGCCGCCGTCGTCCCGTGGAACGTCCCCCAGTTCGTCTCCATGACGAAGATCGCCCCCGCGCTGCTGGCCGGATGCACGATCGTGCTCAAGCCCGCGCCCGAGACGCCGCTCGACGCCTACCTGCTGGCCGAGATGGTGCAGGAGGCGGGCATCCCTGGCGGCGTGCTCAACATCGTCCCCGCGGGCCGCGAGGCGGGCGAGCACCTGGTCTCCCACCCGGGCGTGGACAAGGTCGCCTTCACCGGGTCCACCGCCGCGGGCCGCCGCATCGCCTCGATCTGCGGCGAGCAGCTCAAGCGCTGCAGCCTGGAACTGGGCGGCAAGTCGGCGGCGATCGTGCTCGACGACGCCGATCTCGGCGCCAGCATGGGCATGCTCGCCATCGCCTCGCTCATGAACAACGGCCAGGCCTGCGTGGCGCAGACCCGCATCCTCGCCTCCCACCGCCGCTACGACGAGGTCGTCGAGGCCGTGGCGGGCATGGTCACCTCGCAGGCGGTCGGCGATCCCGCCGACCCCGCCACCGGCATCGGCCCGCTGGTCGCCAAGCGCCAGCAGGAACGAGTCGAGGGCTACATCAAGATCGGCATGGACGAGGGCGCGAAGGTCGTCGTCGGCGGCCTCGACCGCCCCCACGACAGGGGCTGGTACGTCGCGCCCACCGTCTTCTCCGGCGTCCACAACGACATGCGGATCGCCCGCGAGGAGATCTTCGGCCCGGTCCTGGCCGTGATCCCCTACGAGGACGAGGCCGACGCCGTCCGCATCGCCAACGACAGCGACTACGGCCTGGCGGGCACGGTGTGGACGGCCGACACCGACCACGGCATGGACATCGCGCGCCAGGTCCGCACCGGCACCTACGGCGTCAACTGCTTCATGCTGGAGGCCAACGTACCCTTCGGCGGCTACAAGGCCAGCGGCGTCGGCCGCGAGCTCGGCCCCGAGGGCCTGTCCGCCTACCTGGAGTACAAGACCATCTCGCGGCTCGGCTGAGCCGCGAGGACCCGGCTGAGCGGCTGGGCCGAGCGGCCGGGCCGGGCCACTGGCCGGCGAAGGACCGCCCCGGTACGGCATGCCGTACCGGGGCAGGGTGCGAGCGGCACCCAGCGCGCCCCCGCGACGCTGGGCGTTCACCCGGCTACAGAAGTATGTCCCGCGTCTACCGCCTTGACGGCTGATGGCACCGTTGGCGATCCCCCTGCGGGTTCCTTCCTTACGTCATAGGTAGACGCCTTTAATACCGAAAAGGTTCGATCTATCTCTGCGCGGTGTTCGTGGTGATCCACTTCGCGATCCGGCGGACGAGTTCGGGCGTGGCGGCCGACTCGGCGTGCCCGAATCCGCGCTCGATCCACAGCTCCTTGGGCTCGCGGGCGACGTCGAAGATCTGGTGGGCGTGCTCCAGCGGGAAGAAGGTGTCGGCGTCGCCGTGCACGACGAGCAGCGGCGTCGGGGAGATCAGCGCGGCGGCCTCGTGGGGCGGCAGCGGGATCGGGTCCCACTGGCCGACGGCGATCCTGGTGCGCTTGACCACCCGCGCCGCCAACCTGCCGAACGGCCGCTCGATCGCCCAGTGCACCTGGCGCATCGGCCTGGTGCCCCGGTAGTACCAGCGGGCGGGGCCGCTGACGGCCGCCACCGCGTCCACGCCGCGGTGCAGGCCCGCGTGCCGGAGGGCCACGGCCGCCCCCATGGAGAAGCCGACGACCGCCACCGACGAGTAGCCGACGACCCTCGCGTGCCGCACCGCGGCCTCGATGTCGTGCACCTCCAGGTCGCCCACGGTGCTCTCACCGGCGGAGCGGCCGTGGCCGCGGAAGTCGAAGGCCACCACTCCGCCGAACCCGCTCAGCACATGGACGATCCTGCGGGCGGTGGGCTCCCTCCACGAACCCGTGAAGCCGTGCGCCACCACGATGCCCAGGTCGCTTCGCCCGCGCGAAGGGGTGTGAGCGGCGTCGATCCGCACGCCGTCGGCGGTTCTGAGCATGACGGGGAAGCTGGTGGCGAAAGGCATGGATCGAGCCTAAGGTCCCTGGAGTTCGGCGCTTCCGATGACCTGCCTGATACGGGAGTCCTCGGCGGCCTTGATGGCGTCGTCCGAGTCGGAGATCATGATGCGCGCGGCGCTCCCCCTGATGAGGTCGCCCGTCTCTAAACCGGCGGGCAGCACCGTGACGATGGCTCCCACGGCGATCGCGCCGTCCACTGCCGCGCTGAGGTCCGCTCCCCGGGGCAGGCAGACGACCACCCGGTCGCCGGGGCGCAGCCCACGGCTCCGGAGCAGGTCTTCTGTGCTCATGCGATCAGGCTAGGGAGCGTGCTTCGCCCGCACATGGGGCGGAATATGCAGACCGTTATGCAGAACCCAGGTCGTGCTCGACGGCCCAGAGAGCGATCTGCGAGCGCGAGGTGAAGCCGAGCTTCTCCATGATGTTGGCGATGTGCCTGGCGACGGTGGCGGGGCTGATGACCAGCTCGTCGGCGATGGCCCTGTTCGACAGGCCGCGGGTGAGCAGCCCGGCGATCTCCTGCTCGCGGGCGGTGAGCACGGGGTGCGGGACCTCGGCCACAGCGGGGACCGGCAGCCGACCGTTCCCGCCGCCCTCTCCTGCCAGCACCAGGCGCGCGACCTCGACAGGGTCGAGCTCCCTGCCCCTCGACCACTGCAACGCCGTACGGCCCTCGCCGAGCTTGTCGCGGGCGCGGGCGAGCAGCTCCTCGATCCGGCCCGAGACGGTCGGCTCGCCCATCTCCTCGGCCAGCGCGGTCGCCGCGCCCGAGGAGAGCACGGCCCCCGCGAGGTCGCCCTCGACGTCGGCCAGCCTCGACAGCACCCGCAGCACCCGCGCCATCCCGAGGCGCTGGCCTGTCTTTTGCGCCAGCTCCAGGCACTCGGCCAGCAGTCCCTCGGCCGTGGCGTGGTCGCCGCGGCCGATCGCGACCTTGGCCACCATCACCAGGCAGCGTTCCATCTCGACCCTGTTGTCGAGCTCGTCGAAGATCGCGGCGGCATCGCGGTAGTGGGTCACCGCCGCCTCGGTGTCGCCTCGCCACTCGGCCACGGCCGCCAGCTGGCTGGTCGCCATCGCGACGTGCCACGGGTGGCCGTTCTCCTTGGCGACGGCCAGCGCCTCGCCCGCGTGCCGCTGCGCCAGCCGCAGCTGTCCCCTGACCCCCGCCAGGACGGCCAGGCACGAGTGCGCGATGACTCTGTTGAAGGTGTCGTCCCACTCCCGCGTGGTCGCCACGACCTCCTCGAAGTGCCGCTCGGCCCGGTCGAACTGGCCGGTGCGCAGCAGCAGCACGCCCGCCACGTTCAGCGTGACGCCCTTGCCGAGGCTGTGGGGAACCTTCTCCTGCTCCTTGAGCGCCTCGGTGACCACCCGCTCGCAGCCTGCCAGGTCGTCCCTCGCCTCCAGCCCGTAGGCCAGCGCGCCCTTGCTCAGCGCGACCACCTCGGGCGGCACGCCCGTCAGGTCGAGCCGCAGCAGCCGCTCGAACCACTCGACGCCCTCGGCGATCTCTCCGTGGACGGCCAGCAGCGCCGAGGCCACGTACGCGAGCCGCAGCCCCAGCGGCGCGTTGTCCGACTCGACCGCCCAGTCGACCGCCGCTCTGCAGTCGTCGATCAGGGCTCTGCCCCTGACGAAGTACGGCAGGCGCTCGGGCCACGGCGCCCGGGGCGTGGCGAGGCCCGACTCGAAGCAGCGCTCCTGCACCTCGCAGATCACCTGCAGGTGCCGGTCGCGGAACCAGGTGCGCTCGTCCTCGTCCCGCAGGCGCTCCGCCGCGAACTGCTTGATCGTCTCCAGCAGGCGGTAGCGCCCTCCGTCGGCCAGCAGCAACGACTTGTCGACCAGCCCGCCGAGCAGGTCGAGAATCTCGTGCGAGGGCAGGTCCCCGTCGTCGGCGCACACCTGCTCGACCAGGTCGAGATCGAAGTGCCCGGCGAACACCGAGAGCCGCCGCAGCAGCACCCGCTCCTTGGGGGTGAGCAGGTCGTGGCTCCACTCCACGGTGGCCAGCAGCGTCCGCTGCCTGGCGGGCGCCGTACGGTCACCGCTGGTCAGAAGCCTGAAGCGGTCACCGATCCGATCGGCGATCTGCGCGGGGCTGAGCATCCTGGTGCGGGCGGCGGCCAGCTCGAGCGCGAGCGGCAGCCCGTCCAGCGCCACGCACAGCCTGGCCACGTCGTCGAAGTCGCCGCCGCTCAGCCTGGTGCCCACGGCCAGCGCCCGGTCGGTGAACAGCAGGACGGCCTCGGCGTCGGGATGGCGTGCGTCCGGCAGGTCGAGCGGGGGCACCCGCCACACCAGCTCGCCAGGAATGCGCAGAGCCTCCCTGGTCGTGAGGAGGATCCGCAGGTCGGGGCAGCCGGCCAGCAACTCGGACACGAGCTCGGCGCAGCGCTCGACGACCTGCTCGCAGTTGTCGAGGAGCAGCAGGGCCCTGGCGCCGCGCAGCCGGACGAGCAGCCCGTCGAGCGAGGGCCTCGAGCGCTCCTCACGCACCCCGAGCGTGTTGGCGATCTCGTGCGCCACCAGGTCGGCGCCGGTGATCCTGGCCAGTTCGACCAGCCACACCCCGTCGGGGAAGTCGGGCACGACCTTCGCCGCCACGCGCAGCGCGAGGCGCGTCTTTCCGATGCCGCCCACGCCGCAGAGCGTGACCAGGCGCTGATCTCGGAGCAGGCCGCACAGCTCATCGAGGTCGCGCGCGCGGCCGACGAAACGATTCGGTTCAACCGGGAGGTTATGCGATGTCATGCCTTCAACCGGGTTCATGGGGAAGCGTTACCGCGAGTGTGCAGGCGATCACTCGCCTGCACAAGCGGTCCGGGGTCGAGCAGCGGCGCGGTCCCATCTTCGCGCACATGGAGCGGTATCTCCTGGGATTCGATCCGTTCCCGCGAGACGAACTCGCTATGGCGGCGCAGGCGCAGATCACGGCGCTCACCGGCCGGGGCCCGCCGCCGCGCCCTTGCGGCCGCGCCTCGGCGATCACACCGCGGAGACGCGGTGGTACAAGACTCCTATTGTTGTCTCATGACGCTGGTGGAGCTCCTGCGCGCCGACGACGGCTCCGACTCGGCGAACGAGCGCATCCTCGACGCCGCCTACGAACGATTTCTGGCCTTCGGGGTGCGCAGGACCACCGTGGACGACGTCGCCAGGCAGGCAGGCCTGGCGCGTGTCACCGTCTACCGGCGCTTCGCCCGCAAGAACGACCTCGTCCACGGCGTCATGCTGAGAGAGCTGCGCCGGTTCCTGCGTGACTTCGAACGCGCGGTCGCGCCGCTGCCGACGGCCGCCGAGCAGGTGGTCGAGGGGTTCGCCCTGACTCTGCGCGTGGTGCGCGGCCACTCGCTGCTGGCCCGGCTGCTGGTCACCGAGCCTGAGACGATCCTGCCGCACCTGACGACGGGGGCGGCGCCGTACCTGGCGGTGGCCAGGGAGTTCGTCGCCGCCCACCTCGACTCGCCGGACGCGGAGGCGATCGCGGAGATGTTCGTCAGGGTCTCGCTGTCGTTCCTGCTGACGCCGTCCTCGGCGATCCCGCTGGAGACCGACGACCAGGCGCGCGCCTTCGCGCGCCGCCACCTGGTGCCCTTCCTCAGCTCAGGCGGGCGGTGATCCGCGCGATGAGCAGGGGCAGCCACCCGGCCAGCCCCCACACCAGCAGGTACGGCGCCGCGTCCCACCCGGGGGCGGCGAGCGTCACCGCCAGCCAGATCACGCCAAGCGCGGCGTTGAGCGACACGACCCAGCTCACCCGCAGCGCCCGCCGCACCGGTGCTGCCCCCATGACCTGCCACGCTCCCGCCGTCACCGCGACGAAGGCGATGACCGCGCCGGACCGCAGCGCCACCGCCTGGTCCTCGATCGGCAGCAGCCCGTAGGCCAGAGTCCCCACCAGCGCCACCGTCCACAGGAACCTGGCGGAACCGCCCACGTGGTGACGCAGCCCGGCGTCGTCCAGCCCGGCGTAGAAGGCCCTGGAGGCGTCCCTGCGCGCCCGCACGGCAGCGGGGATGTTCGACAGCCCCTCCCGCCGCCGGATCGTGAGCGCCCACAGGCCGCCGCGCACCGCCAGGAGGCCGGCCACGTAGACGACGACGAACCAGTCCCCCGGCCCGATGGCGGCCAGCCGCTCACCCTGCCACACCAGCGGCGCCACCAGCCCGCCGAGCAGGAGCGCCGCCACGATCTCCACCGCCCACCCGTCCCACCACGGACGCCGGGCATCCGAGGGAACAGGAACGCTGTTCCTCAGCGTTGTGTAGTCGCCACCCAGTTCCTCGGCCCGCCGTACCGCCTCCCCGTTCGGGCGGCCCTGGCGGTCGAGGATCAGCGCCCTCAGCAGCCACGGCTCGGGGTCGAGGGGCGAGTCGGAGATCAGCCGGTCGACGTAGGCGTGTGCCCAAGGAAAACGCCGCTCGTCGAGCAGGCGTCGGACATGCCGCAAGTGGGAGGACACAGGGTGAAGTCTGCCCTGTCATGCCCACTGCACCAAGGGTGGTAACGGGATCAACTAAACTGGTGGCGCCGCATCGTCCCGCGGCCAGCCTCCACGAACACAGAGTGAGACCTCATCATGCCTTTGAACAGCCGCGACGACCTGCGGAACATCGCGATCATCGCGCACGTCGACCACGGCAAGACCACTCTCGTGGATGCCATGCTCTGGCAGTCCGGAGCCTTCCGCGCCAACCAGGACGTCGATGACCGTGTCATGGACTCCAACGACCTCGAGCGCGAGAAGGGCATCACCATTCTCGCCAAGAACACCGCGGTCAAGCACGGCGACATGACCCTCAACATCATCGACACGCCGGGCCACGCCGACTTCGGTGGCGAGGTCGAGCGCGGCCTGTCGATGGTCGACGGCGTGGTGCTGCTCGTGGACGCCTCCGAGGGGCCGCTGCCGCAGACGAGGTTCGTGCTGCGCAAGGCGTTCGCCGCGAAGATGCCCGTCATCCTGTGCATCAACAAGGTCGACCGCCCCGACGCCCGCATCAAGGAGGTCGTCGACGAGGTCTACGAGCTGTTCATGGACCTCGACGCGACCGAGGAGCAGATCGACTTCCCGATCGTCTACGCCTCGGCGAAGGCCGGCCGGGCCTCGCTGGAGCGTCCCGACGACGGCGGCATGCCCGACTCCGAGGACCTCGAGCCGCTGTTCGATGTGATCAAGCGCACGATCCCCGCGCCGACCTACGACCCGAGCGCGCCGCTGCAGGCTCACGTCACCAACCTCGACGCCTCCTCCTACCTGGGCAGGATCGCGCTGTGCCGCATCCACCAGGGCACCATGAAGAAGGGCCAGCAGGTCGCCTGGTGCAGGACCGACGGCACGATCCAGCGCGTCAAGATCACCGAGCTGCTCATGACCGAAGCGCTGGAGCGCAAGCCGGCCGAGGAGGCGGGCCCCGGCGACATCATCGCGATCGCCGGCATCCCGGAGATCATGATCGGTGAGACCCTCGCCGACCCCGACGACCCGCGCCCGCTCCCGCTGATCACGGTGGACGAGCCCGCCATCTCGATGACGATCGGCACCAACACCAGCCCGCTCGTGGGCAAGGTGAAGGGCTCGAAGGTCACCGCCCGCATGGTGAAGGACCGCCTCGACAAGGAGCTCGTCGGCAACGTGTCGCTGCGCGTGCTCCCCACCGACCGCCCCGACGCGTGGGAGGTCCAGGGCCGTGGCGAGCTGGCGCTGGCCATCCTGGTCGAGCAGATGCGCCGCGAGGGCTACGAGCTCACCGTGGGCAAGCCGCAGGTCGTCACGAAGACCATCGACGGCAAGATCCACGAGCCGGTCGAGCGCCTGACCGTCGACTGCCCCGAGGAGTACCTCGGCGCGGTCACGCAGCTGCTGGCCGTCCGCAAGGGCCGGATGGAGCACATGACCAACCACGGCACCGGCTGGATCCGGATGGAGTTCGTGGTCCCGGCGCGCGGCCTGATCGGTTTCCGCACCGAGTTCCTCACCGAGACGCGCGGTACCGGCCTGGTCCACCACGTCTTCGAGGCCTACGAGCCGTGGTTCGGCGAGCTGCGCACGCGCAACAACGGCTCGCTGGTCGCCGACCGTTCGGGCCCCGTGACCGCGTTCGCGATGACGAACCTGCAGGAGCGCGGCATCCTGTTCGTCTCGCCCGGCACCGAGGTGTACGAGGGCATGATCGTCGGCGAGAACTCCCGCTCCGACGACATGGACGTCAACATCACCAAGGAGAAGAAGCTCACCAACATGCGCTCCTCCACGGCCGACGTGACCGAGACGCTCATCCCGCCGCGGGTGCTGTCGCTGGAGCAGGCGCTGGAGTTCATCCGCGAGGACGAGTGCGTGGAGATCACTCCGGAGACCGTGCGGATCCGCAAGGTCGTCCTCGACGCCGCCACCCGCGGGCGCGCCGCCGCCCGCGCCAAGCGCGCCAACTGACGCCCTGCCCCGACAGAGCCGTTCCCACCGGGAGCGACCCTGTCGAGGGTCCGCCGAAGACCCTGGTCATCCTGCCCATGTCGGGCATAGATGACCGGGGTCTTCGTGTTTTCGCAGGTAGGTCGCAAGCCAGGCACAACCGGACCTTTAGCGCACGCCAGGACGCTGGGGCGTGAGAGGAGGTGCCGTCATGGGTGTCGTGTCCTACCGGACGAATCTGACATATCTCGCCGCCTGGCTCGTTTTCGTCGCCATCGTGCTCCTGCTGGTGCGCTGAAGTAATCAGTCCGTTACCGACCGGCGTGGATCATGCTGGTTGTGGGCCGGCTGAGGAAGATCGTCGCGTACGCGCTCGCTGCGATCTCCGTGGGAGCCATCGTCTGGTGCGTCGCCGTGGCCAGGCCCGTCACCCGGTCAGCCCCGGGCCCCGAGCCTCCCTCCCCCTCCCTGCTCGAGGTGTACGGCGCGCAGGAACACTCCCCCCGCACCCCTCCCGAACTGACCACCGAGGTCACGATCGCCGACGCGACCGACGCCGACCTCGCGGTCGTCCCGCAGGGAAGGCTCGACGAGCGGGCCAGACAGTTGAAGATCACCGTGGTCCACCGCCTCGTACTGGACCGCACCGATCTGCTGGCCACGCTGCTCAGATCCGAGGGGCCCTTCCCCGACGACATCCAGGGATTCACCGACCGCAGGCTCGGCGCGGTGAAGGCCGACGGCGGCTCGGCCGTCCTCGCACCCACCAGCAGGCTCGCCCCCGTGCTCACCACCTCGGGCTCGCGGACCACCGTGCGCTTCACGATCACCATGCTGCGCCAGGTCGGCAACGACGCCCTGCCGCAACTCGACTTCGTGCCGCCGACCGAGCAGGGAGCGGTGTCCGCGCGCGAGATCACGCTGATCGCGCCCACGTGGACGGTGATCAGGGTCGAGCGGGTGACGCCCGACAGGGAGCAGGCGGGACGGCTGGTCTTCAACGCCTACACCGCGCCCGTGTCGGTCCGGCTCGCCCACGAGTCCTACGGCAGGCCGGACGCCGAGCAGACGGACCTGTTCTCCTGGACGCCGATCCTCAGCGTCTTCACCGCGATCGCGCTGACCGTCTTCCTCGGCAGGGCGCTCGGCGCATCATGGTGGCAGCGGACGCCCAACAGGGAACTGGCGACCGGGATCGCCCTGTGCGTGGTCGCGCTCCTGCTCGCCATGCTGCTGGCGCGCATGCCGTACCTGGGTCCTGTCATCCTGTTCGGCGCCGTGCCCGTGCTCGCGCTGCGTCACGCGCACAGGATCGTGCCCGACCGGCCACCGTGGACCTCGAAGGACGCGCTACTCGTCACAGGCCTCGGCGTGCTCGTGGCCAGCGGCATGCTGTTCTGGGCATTCGTCCACGGGCAGGTGCCGCCGCTGACCCTCGCCGTGGGCACGGTGACGGCCGCGCTGGCGGCGGCGGGTTCGGCCGTGGCCTTCGGCGCCGACCTCGGCATCGCCGTCCTGGTGGCCAGGCTGGCCGCGGTGACGGCGGGCGTCGCCGTGGCCGCGCTGGCGCTGGCGCTGTGGGTGCGGGCGCTGATGAGCGGCGGCTACTTCCCTCCCGACAGCGTCCGGCTGGTGCTGGCGCTGTGCTGGTCGCTGATCCCGATCGCCGGGATCGCGGTCGCCACCCGCTCCTGGTCGCGCGTCGCGATCGTGGTGGCCGTGCTGGGCAGCCTGCTGCTGCTCGGCTGGCCCACGGAATGGCTCGACGCCGGCTCGTGGAGCGTCCAGCCGGACCAGATCACTCCGACGACGCCGCCTCCGCTGGTGTTCGGTCAGCCGCTCAACGAGGTCACGCGCGGGGCGCTCGGTCTGCTGCTGCTGACGTTCGCGCTGCTCGTACTGAGGCTGCGGCGGCTGGGGGCGACGCCCGACGCCATGGCCAACCCGGCGGTGGTGGCCACGGTGATCGTCTGCCTGATGGTCCTGTACCTCACCCCGCGCACCGACCCCGACTCCACCGCGATCGACCTGCCGCTTCCCTCCCTCGCGATCACCTCGCTGGTGGCGTGGGCCGCCGCCATCTGGCTGCTGTCGGGGCCACGCCCCGAGATCGCCGAGCCGTCCTCCCGCGCCGAACACCGTGAGCTGATCAGGAACGCGCTGCACCGGCGGGTGCTGCACGGCTCCGAGCAGGAGCTCTACCGGCTGAGCAGGGGCAAGCTGGGATCCGGCGAGCTCACGATGGAGGACTTCGAACGCCAGCGCCTCGACCTCGACCGCGCCCTCACCCTCGACCCGCCGCACACCGAGACCGCCTTCGCCACCTCGGCCGGCTGCACGCCATGGCAGAACGGCCTGGCGGCGTTCGTGGTCAGCCTGCTGCTGTCGCTGCCCTTCGCGCTCATCTACGGCTGGCCCGACGGGCCCGAGCTGACCACCTGGGTGTTCGACGCGCGGTTCATGTTCACGCTGCCCGCCTTCGGGTTCTTCTACGGCTACTTCTATCCCCGCCTGCGCGGCACGCAGCCGGTCACCAAGGCGCTCTACGTGATGAGCGTGGCGCTCGTCACCGAGCTGTCGGCCTACGTTCCCTCGCTCGTCGACCCCGACATCGGCGGATTCGACAAGCTGCAGGTCGTCGCGATCGTGGTGGGGCAGGGCGCGCTGGTCTTCATCGGCCTCGGGCTCTACTGGGAGTGGCGGATCATGTTCGCCGCCGGCGAGCCGTGGGCCAGGGTGCGCAACGTCCGCAGCGTCCGCAGCCTCGCCACCCCGCTGGTCGCCGTCGTGATCGCCGCCGGCACCACGGCCGCCACCTCCGCCGCCGGCCAGACCGTGGACCGCATCCTCAAGGGCGACACCGCGACCAGCCAGGGCGGCCCGTGAGCCGGCCCTCTTCGGCGAACAGGTAGTTACGCCGAGCGGTCGTCACCGCCCTGACCCTGGCCCACCCGCGGCGCGACCACGCGTACATGAGATAGCCGCTCTTCAGGAGCGGCTCCACCAGATCCTCGGAGCGCATGCCGTACTTGTCGAGGTGACGGTCCTCGATCTCCAGCAGCAGCGAGGGCCTGTCCCTGCCGATGATCTCGGCCGCGCCCTCCAGCACCCTGGCCTCGAAGCCCTCGACGTCGACCTTCATGAAGGCCACGCGGTCGATGCCGGCCGCGGCGCAGTACTCGTCGATGCCGCGGACCTCCACCGTCAGCGTCTTGGCCGAGGAGAAGGAGACGTGCCTGCCCGCCCGCTGCTGCCCCGTGCGCAGGTGAGCCCAGCCGTGGATGGGCAGGCCGAAACGGAAGGGCAGCGTCATGCGCTCGGCGCCCGGCTCGGGGCCGAGCGCGGCGTTGGTGGCGCGGATGCGCGGGGCGGCCGCGACCCGGCACCCCGCCGCCAGGATCCGGTAGGGGTTGGGCAGCGGCTCGAAGCTGTGGACCTGCCCGGCCGGGCCGACGAGCGCGGCCAGCGGGTAGGTGTACATGCCGTAGGCGGCGCCGATGTCGAAGCAGACGTCGCCCGCCCGGATGAGCTGGGGCAATCCCAGGATCTCCGGCTCACTGAGCGCCAGCGCGGCACCGGCGCGGAAAGCGCCGGCTATGAGCTCCAACCTCGTCGACATGATCTCCCCGTCCTTGTGGTGACGGGGAGACGGTAGGAAGGCGATGGGTGCGGCTGGATCCCGCCACGGAGCGCATTCGGCCGCTGCCTTCTCACCCCGTGGGGGCAGTCAGCGGCCGGGGACCACCAGCCCGCTCTCGTAGGCGAAGATCACCGCTTGGGCGCGGTCGCGCAGGCCGAGCTTGCCGAACAGACGGCCGACGTGGGACTTCACCGTCTCCTCCGCGACGGTGAGCTCTGCGGCGATCTCGGCGTTGGCGAGCCCCCCGGCGATGAGCCTGAGCACGTCGGTCTCGCGGGCGGTCAGCGCGTTGAGCCTGAGCGCCTCACGACCGTCGGTCTGCTTCCTGGCGGCGAACTCCTGGATCAGCCTGCGCGTCACCGACGGCGCGAGCAGCCCCTCGCCCGCGGCGACCACCCGCACCCCGTTGATCAGGTCGGACGGCGGAGCGTCCTTCAGCAGGAATCCGCTGGCCCCGCCGCGCAGCGCGGCGTAGACGTAGTCGTCGGCGTCGAAGGTGGTCAGGATGAGCACCTTCGACGAGGCCCGGGCCATCCCGAGGATCTCCCTGGTGGCCTGCAGGCCGTCCATGCGCGGCATCCTGATGTCCATGAGCACGACATCGGGTCGCAGCTCACGTGCCGCCTCCACCGCCGCCACCCCGTCGGCCGCCTCGCCCGCGACGCGCATGTCGGGCTGCGCGGCCAGCAACGCGGCGAACCCGGCGCGGACCATGCCCTGGTCCTCGGCGATCAGCACCGAGATCATCCAACTGTCCTCTCCACGCGAGCCGCCGAGATCATCCGACTGCCTTCTCCCCACGAGCCGACGGGCTCGTCCGATGATCTTCTCCCGCGGCGGTCGTCGAACCCACGGGCAGCACCGCCCGTACGGCGAAGCCGCCGTCGCCGTCAGGGCCGGCGGCGAAGGAGCCGCCGAGGGCGGACGCCCGTTCGCGCATGCCCTCGAGCCCATGGCCCGAGGCCGCGGGCGATACCGCCGACGGCGGCCGCTCGTTCGTCACCTCGATCACCAGCCTGCCGCCTTCCTCGTCCAGCCGCGCGCACACGGTGGTCGGGGCCCCGGTGGCGTGCCGAACGACATTGCTCAGCGCCTCCTGGACGATCCGGTAGGCCGCCTGCGACACCTCGGGCGGCAGGGCGGGCGGCGGCTCGGGAAGCTCCAGCCGCAGGGGAAGTCCCGCGCTGCGGACCGAGGCGGCCAGCGCCGGCACCTCGGCGATGCCCTGCCACCCCGCCGAGGGGTCGCGGAGCACGCCGAGCAGCTGCCGCAGCTCGCCCAGCGACGAGCGGGCGGCGGCGTTGATGGCGTCGAACTCGGCCGCCACCGCCGCCGACATGTCCTCGCCCAGCCGGTAGGGCGCCGTGGCCGCCTGGACCGCGATAACCGACATGTGGTGGGCGACGACGTCGTGCAGGTCACGGGCGATCCTGGCCCGCTCTTCGAGCACGTCGCGCAGGCCGCGTTCTTCGGCGATCCGAAGCGTCGCCTTACTGCGAGCCCTGCGTGTGTGGCCGAGGACCACAGTGAGGATCAGCTCGAGGCTCCAGATCAGCGCGCCCTGCGTCAAGGCGACGGTGTCGTGGGCGCCGCCGATGAGCGCGACAGCGAGGACGCCTGCGCTCAGCGTGACGGCCAGCGCAGGGATCACGACACCGAGCGGCACCGACAGGGCGAGCGCGTAGAGCACGGGAAGCTGCGCCGCGGACAGGTTGAGGAACCACGGCGGCAGGGCGTCCTGGCCGACGATCATCGTGAACGGCGTGGCCACGAGGAGTCCCGTGAGCATCGCCCACCACGCCGCCATCGGCCGGTACGGGCACAGCCCCACAGGCAGCGCGACCAGCGCGGCCACGCCTACCCCTGCGGGACCGCCGCCCGCCCCGACGGCCAGCATCAGCGCATTCAGCAGGAACAGCACGCCCGCCGCGGCCGCGAACGGCCGGCGCCACAGCATCGGCCTGACGGGACCATGCCGCAGCGAGGAGGGGATCCGCGCCCGGTGCGCGGCCCGCAGTGCCGCCCAGCTCGGAGACAGGAGGGAGGGCACGCGGGTCAGCGGCGCGGCAGCTCGCTGCCCCTGACGTGGGCGCAGAGCCAGTCGACCAGCGGCGCGTAGTCGCGCCAGGTGGCGCGGACCCGGTCGGCGACCTCCTCGGTGTGCACCCACGGCTCGGGCTCGAAACGTCGCCCGAAGTAGAGGGAGCGATGGCGCAGCAGTTCGAGGCGCGGGTGGTCCTCGGGCACCCCTCGCGGCCTGGTCTTGAGCCTGTCGCCCCCCGCGACGTAGCCGGCCCCGGTCAGCCTGTCGGTGATGCGCTGCAGCGGCTTGCCCGACACGTCCTCGTCGACGGCCGCCCGGTAGCGGGCCACCTGGTCGGCGGCGGTGCTGTAGAAACCGCCGGCGGTGTAGAGGCCGGAGGCGTCGAGCTGGACGTAGAGGCCGATGCCCGGCATGACGTCGACGAAGGCGCCCTGGTGGGTCTTGTACGGCGACTTGTCCTTGGCGAAGCGGACGTCTCGGTACGGCCTGAACAGCTGGGCGGCGCCGAACTCGGCGCCGAGCTCCTCAGTCAGGGCGAGCATGGGCGCCCTGACCGCCTGCTCGTAGAGCTCCTTGTGGCGCGAGAAGTAGACCTTACTGTTGTCAGCCTCGAGGCCCTCGTAGAAGAGGAAGGCCTCGTCGGGGAAGCCGGTGAATCCCATCTTCACAGGGTGCCATGCGGCGCCGACACTCAGCGCCGCCGTCTGGCCGTGCCGAAGATCGAGCGGCTGAGCTCCCTGCCCAGCGAGCTGGCGGCGGACCGCGCGAACGACTTGAAGATCGACGATCCGAACACCGCCTCCAGTACCGTGGGCTCCTGCCTGCGCGGCGGCTCGGCCGGAGCCGGGACGGGGGCGGGAACCGCAGGCGGCGGGGCCATCTTGGCGGCCAGCAGCTCGTAGGCCGACTGCCTGTCGATGGGCCGGCCGTACTTGGGCAGCAGCGGAGAGGCCGACACGATGCCGCGCACCACGGCCGGGTCCGACGGCGCCATCAGCGAGCGGGGCGCGAGCAGCCTCGTCCACGCCACCGGCGTCGGCACGCCCCTGTCCGACAGGACGGTCACGACCGCCTCGCCGATGCCGAGCTGGGTGAGCAGCTCCTCCAGGTCGTAGTCGGAGTGCGGGAAGGTGGAGACCGTGGCCTTCAGCGCCTTGGCGTCCTGCGGGGTGAAGGCGCGCAGCGCGTGCTGGATCCGCGCCCCGAGCTGGGCCAGCACGTCGGCGGGCACGTCCTTCGGCGTCTGTGTCACGAAGAAGACGCCGATCCCCTTCGACCTGATCAGCCGCACCGTCTGGGTGATGGAGCGGAGGAACGGCTTGGAGGCGTCGGTGAACAGCAGGTGCGCCTCGTCGAAGAAGAACACCAGCTTCGGCTTGTCCGGGTCGCCGACCTCGGGCATGTCGCCGAACAGGTCGGCCAGCAGCCACATCAGGAAGGTGGAGAACATCGCGGGCCGATCCTGTACGGCGGGCAGCTCCAGGATGGAGACCACTCCCCTGCCGTCGGGGGTGACCCGCATGAGGTCGCGGGTGTCGAACTCGGGCTCGCCGAAGAACTGGTCGGCGCCCTCGGACGACAGGTTGGTCAGCGCCCGCAGGATCACCCCTGCCGTCTGCTTCGACAGCCCGCCGACGCCCTTCAGCACCTCGGGGGTGTCGATGAGGTACTGGATGACCGCCCGCAGGTCCTTCATGTCCAGCAGGGGCAGTCCGTTGGTGTCGGCGAAGTGGAAGATCAGTCCGAGCGAGGACTCCTGGGTGTCGTTGAGGTCGAGGACCTTGGACAGCAGCGTGGGGCCGAACGCGGTCATGGTGGCGCGCAGCGGTACTCCCTCGCCGAGCCCGCCCAGCGCGTAGAACTCCACCGGGCAGGCGGCGCCCGACCAGTCCTGGCCGATTCCCTGCGCCCGCTTCAGCAGTCCTTCCGACGGCTGGCCAGGCGAGGCCATGCCCGACAGGTCGCCCTTGATGTCGGCCAGGAAGACCGGCACGCCCTGGGCCGAGAGCTGCTCGGCCATCAGCTGCAGCGTCTTGGTCTTGCCGGTGCCGGTCGCGCCCGCCACCAGCCCGTGCCTGTTGAACATCCGCAGCGGCATGCCGATGAACGAGCCCGGCTGCGGCTCCCCTTCGGCCATGAGCACGCCCAACTGGATCGTGGGCCCTTCGAAACCGTAGTCGTTTGTCATAGTTCGGAGTACTTCCTGCCGGGAGCGGGCGGCTTGCCGTACAGCTCGGAGATGGTGACGAACCGGTAGCCCTTGTGGGCGAGGTCGGTGACCACGGCGGGCACCGCCTCGACCGTGCTGCGGTGGATGTCGTGCATCAGCACGATCGACCCGCGCGTGGCCTTGCAGGCGCGCCTGGCCACCACCGTGGCGACGCGGTCGCGCCAGTCGAGGGTGTCGACGCTCCAGAGGATCTGGGCGAGCCCCAGCCTGCGGGCCTCCGCCGTCACCCTGGCGTTCGTCGACCCGTACGGCGGGCGCATCACCTTCATCAGCACGCCGGTGAGTTTGTGGACCAACTCCTGGGTCCGCCCGAGCTCCCGCTCGATCCCCGCGTCCGTCAGCCTGGGCAGTTCGGCGTGGCTCCAGGAGTGGTTGCCCAGCTCGTGCCCCTCGGCGACCATGCGGTGCAGCGTGTGATGACTGTCGGCGGCCACCATCTGCCCGACGACGAAGAACGTCGCCTTCACGTGGAGGCGGCCGAGCTCGTCGAGCAGCCGCTGCGTGTATTCACCGGGACCGTCGTCGAAGGTCAGCGCGACGCACTTGACCTTCCTGCAGTCGGTCGTGACCGGGGGACGCGGCCAGCCGGGCTGGATCGACGCGAGAGATCTGGCCAGTGTGGCGAGGTCGACGCGGGCGGGCGCCCTGGCGCTGAGGCGCACGACGTCGACGGGCTCGACCGCCGCAGGCGCGCCACACCCGGCCACCAGCGCAACGGCCAGCAACCCTGACCACACCCGCATGCTTCCCCCCGAAAGCGGCTCGGGGGATCACATCACGGATAGTCCTGGACCGAGCCCCCCCGAAGCCCTTTCGCCAGGTCTTGCCACCAGACTGGGATATCAGCCTGCAGTTCCGTGTAGCGACGCGCCACTCTGATGGCACATCCAACGGGATCCGTACCCAAATGCCGACGTTTCACCGAGCTCTCTTGCCATCGGTAGAACCCGTCGCGGTAGCGCACGACAAGCCCTATCCAGACCGAGAGAGTGGCGTCGTCACCCACCTCGTAGGCACTGGTCACACCCAGGCCCGTCAGCTCCGCGTGTAGCTTCTCGATCGCCGCACGGGACTCAGTCAACGCGCAACCCCCTGTCGAGGACGTGTCGCACAAGGGGGATGTACCCAGCTTGGGGGCGATCGAGTGCCTCCAACGCAAAACACATACGGTAATCATGGAACCGCGGACCGTTTCGTGGAGGCGGTTCGCCGCTATTGGTCGGGCGTCTCCCGCGGCTCGCTGACGACCATGACGAACCGCAGCTCCTCCTCGCCCCTGTTGGCGTAGCGGTGCGGGCGGTCGGCGGTGAAGACCACGGCGCCGTCGACGTGGACGACGTGGCTCTTGCCGTACACGGTGAGGGTCAGCTCGCCCTGGAGGACCGTGAGCATCTCGCGGGTGCCGGGCGGGTGCGCGTCGCCGTCGTGGTGCTCGCCGGGCGCCAGCCGCCAGTCCCACAGTTCCAGGATCGCGGGCGCGTCGGTGCCGACCAGCAGCCGCGCCGAGCCCTCGCCCTGCCGGAAGGTGACGATGTCGCCAGGGGGCACGACCCGCACCAACGGGGTCTCGGAGACCTCGACGAGCCTGGTGACGCTGACGCCGAGGGCGTCGGCGATGCGCACGAGCGTCGTGATGCTGGGGTTGGTCCTGCCCTGCTCGACCTGGACGAGCATGCCGCGGCTCACCCCTGACCTGGCGGCGAGGGCGTCGAGCGTCAGGCCGCGGTGGGCGCGCTGGGCTCTGACGTTGGTGGCGATCGCCGCGGTGATCGTCTCAGGATCCATGTGGTCCAGTGTAGTGAACACTCTTGGCAATGTGTTGTACTAGGCCCATGACAGCGGTGATTCTGGCCACGGCATGCGCGATCGTTTACGGGACGGCGGACTTCTGCGGCGGATTGGCGACCCGACGATCCCGCGTGCTCTCCGTCGTGACGCTGTCGCAGATCGCCGGACTCGCGCTGATTCTCGCGATGCTGCCGTTCCTGCCCGGCGTCTTCTCCGAGGGCGCGATCGTCTGGGGTCTCGGCGCGGGCGTCGCGGGCGCGGCCGGCCTCGTGCTCTTCTACCGGGCGCTGGCCACCGGCGTCATGTCGGTCGTGGCGCCCACGACGGCGGTCACCTCGGCGGCGCTGCCCGTGTTGTTCGGCCTGGCCAGCGGCGAGCGCCCGGAGGTCATGGCGCTGGCGGGCGTCGGCCTGGCCCTGCTGGCGGTGCTGCTGGTGAGCAGGAGCCCGGCCAAGGAGCAGCGGTCCTCGGCCTCGTCCATCGTGGCGGCACTCGCCGCCGGCGCGGGCTTCGGCGGGTTCTTCGTCCTGCTCGCCCAGGCACCCGACGAGAGCGGGCTGTGGCCGCTGGTCGGGGCGAGACTCGCCTCGGTGACCATGGTGGTGCTCGTGGCGGTCGTCACCCGCCGCTCGCTGCGGCCAGGAGAGGGCGCGCTCGGCATCATCGCGGTGGCGGGCCTGCTCGACATGGCCGCCAACGTGCTCTTCCTGCTGGCCCAGCAGCACGGGATGCTCAGCCTGGTCGCCGTTCTGGTCTCCCTCTACCCCGCCAGCACGCTCGTGCTGGCCCGCTACGTGCTCGGCGAGCGGCTGCACGCGGTACAGGTCGCGGGTGTCGCCTTCGCGCTCGGCGCGGTGGCGTTGATTGCCGTTGCGTAGGCAGTCAAGCGCTTGTTACGTTCTGGTCCGTGCACCCGGAGTGGGCGCCCCTCGCCGCCGAGTCGTTCAGGCACGTCGCGGTGCCGTACGCCTCCGATGAGGGTTTCCTCCGGCTGATCGTCCCCCAGGTCGCGCGCGCCCTCTCCGAGGGCAGGCAGGTGCTGGTGATCACCGACGCGGCCAAGCTCGCGCTGCTGGACGTGGCGGCGGAATCCCGGCTCTCCTCCGAGTGGTACCGGCACCCGCACCGCACGCTCGCGGCCTTCCACGAGTACATGCGGGGGCGGCGCACGCTGGTCGTCGGCGAACTGCCGTGGGCGGGCTGGAGCGAGCGGGAGACGACCGAGTGGATCCGCTACGAGTCGATCATCAACGTGGCCATGGCCGGAGCGGACGCCACCATGCTCTGCCCCTACGCGACCGAGTCGGCGGGAAAGGCCTGGCAGACCCACCCCTCGGTGCTGAACGAGCGGTACGTGGAACCGTACGCGCTGGTGCTGGACGGTGACCTGGCCCCGCTGACCGAGCCGCACAGCTCGGCGACCACGGCCTCGTTCAGCACGCGGACACTCAAGAGCCTGCGCAGGGCGGTGAAGGAGTTCGCCGCCCGGGCGGGGATGGACCGCCAGCTCGTGGCCTCGCTCGTGCTCAGCGTCTCCGAGATCGCCGCCAACAGCATCGAGCACGGCGCGGGCCACGGCACGGTCACCATGTGGAGCGAGGCGGGCGAGGTGGTGTGCGAGATCGTCGACCCGGGCGGCGGCCCGCTCGACGATCCGTTACCCGGCTACATACCGCCAGAGCCCGAATCCCTCAGGGGATACGGGCTCTGGATAAGTCGTCAGTTGTGCGACCACGTCTCTGTGCGGGCCGGTGGAGGCGCACTTCGCGTGCGCCTGCACATGAAGCTCTAGGCGGCGACGCGCTGCTCCGGCAGGCGGAGGGCGCCCTCCTCGCGGGCGTACTCCTGCAGCATGCCGCGCAGCTGGCGGCGGCCGCGGTGCAGCCTGGACATCACGGTGCCGATGGGGGTGCCCATCCGCTCGGCGATCTCCTTGTAGGCGAAGCCCTCGACGTCGGCCAGGTAGACGGCGACGCGGAAGTCCTCGGGCAGGGCGCGCAGCGCGTTCATGACCGCGCTGTCGGGCAGCCGCTCAAGTGCCTCGGTCTCAGCGGACTTCAGGCCGCTGGACATGTGCGACTCGGCCGCGTGCAGCTGCCAGTCCTCGATCTCCTCGGCGGCCGAGAGCTTCGGGGAGCGCTGCTTCTTGCGGTAGTCGTTGATGAAGTTGTTCGTCAGGATCCGGTGCAGCCAGGCCTTGAGGTTGGTGCCCTCACGGAACTGGTGATACGAGGTGTACGCCTTCGCCACCGTCTCCTGGACGAGGTCCTCCGCGTCGGCGGTGTTCCGGGTAAGTCGCATCGCGGAGGCGAACAGCTGCGAGGTCACGGGCACGACGTCGCGCTCGAACCAGTCCTGACGCTGCTCTTCGGTCATAGTGATCATGTACATTCCCCCTCGTGCTCTCCCCCCGGTTGCCTGTTGAACGCCCAGGCTTCACCATCCTCGCAAAGCCCACGTAAAGGCGGCGTTAGGAGTTTTACCTGGTCAGGGGGCCGATCGGTCCGTATGCTCGCGGCGTGCACCATCACGTCCACGGCCGGACAAGTCTCATTAGTGTAACACTCTTTACTCAATTGCACCCTAACTGTGTGCAGAGTCACATGAGATAGCGTATGGCGCATGGAATACGTGGATCGTCACGACAGCCGAGTCCGGCGCTGGGTTGCGGAGGCCATCCGAAAGGTGGAAGCCGACGCCAACCGCAGCTCTGACACTCACCTCCATGTGTTCCCGCTTCCCCCGCACTGGGGCGTAAACCTCTACCTGAAAGACGAGTCGGTGCACCCCACCGGTTCACTCAAGCACCGGCTGGCCCGCTCGCTCTTCCTGTACGGCCTGGCCAACGGCTGGATCGGCCCTCTCACCACGATCATCGAGGCCTCCAGCGGTTCCACGGCGGTCAGCGAGGCCTTCTTCGCCAGGCTCCTCGGCCTGCCGTTCGTCGCGGTGATGCCCGCGACCACCTCACCCGAGAAGATCTCGCTCATCGAGTTCTACGGCGGCAAGTGTCATCTCGTGGACGATCCCTCCTCGATCTACGAGGAGTCGCGCAGGATCGCCACCGAGACCGGCGGCCACTTCATGGACCAGTTCACCTACGCCGAGAGGGCCACCGACTGGCGCGGCAACAACAACATCGCCGAGTCGATCTACGCGCAGATGTCCATGGAGCCCTACCCCGAGCCCGAGTGGATCGTGGTCGGCGCCGGAACCGGCGGCACCTCCGCCACCATCGGCCGCTACATCCGCTACCGCTGCTACAGCACGCGGCTCGCGGTCGTCGACCCCGAGGGCTCGGCCTTCTACCCCTCATGGACGTCGGGCGAGGAGGAGGGCGCGCAGGGCTCGCGGATCGAGGGCATCGGACGGCCGCGCGTCGAGCCGTCGTTCCTGCCGGGCGTGATCGACAGGATGATCAGGGTGCCCGACGCCGCCTCGATCGCCGCCATGCGGTGGGTACGACAGATCACCGGGCGGGACGTCGGCGGCTCGACGGGGACGAACGTGGCGGCGGCCGTCCAGCTCATCAGCGAGATGCGGGCGGCGGGCGAGCAGGGCAGCGTCGTCACCCTCATCTGCGACAGCGGCGACAGGTACCGCGGCACCTACGGCGACGACGCGTGGCTGGCCGCCCAGGGCATCGACATCCACCCGGATCTCGCCGCCTTCCGGGCCTTCCTGTCCTCCTGACCCCGGGACGGCGGCGGCCCCGCGCCAGGAGTGACGCGGGGCCGTACGGAGAGCGGGAGGGTCAGGCGGACCGCGCCGGATCCACCTCGAAGATCTTCGCGAGGTCGTCCAGGATCGCGTGGGCGCCCTGGATGCCGACGGCGCTCATCCACGTGATGTCGGTCACGTCGTGCTTCTGCCCCTTGAGCTTGCCCCACAGGGGGTTGTTCACGAACTGCTTCTTCGGCTCCTCGGCCGCGGGGTCGGCGTAGGTGGAGACGAAGATGTGGTCGGCGTCGAACTCGGCGATGCGTTCCTGGCTGATGTCGACCGCGATCGCCTTCGGGTCCTTCGGCTGGTTCTCGGGACGGGGGAAGCCGACGTCCTTCAGCACAATGCCCGAGTAGGAGTTCTCGACGTACAGGCGCGTGGTCGGCTCACCGGCGAAGCGGACGACGGAGACGGTCGGCAGCTTGCCGTCCTTCGTCTTGATCTCCTCGCCGATCTTGGCGGCGCGCCCCTCGAAGGCCTTGATCGTGGTGTCGGCGAGGTCCTCCTTGCCGAGCGCCTGGCCCATGAGGCGGATGTTCTCCTTCCAGATCGCGCCGGTGGTCTCGCTGAACACCGTGGGGGCGATCTGGGACAGCTTGGCGTAGAGGGCCTCGTGCCTGACCTTGGCCGAGACGATCAGGTCGGGCTTGAGCGCCATGATCTTCTCGAGGCTCGGCTGCTCCAGCGTGCCGACGGGCGTGGCCTCCTTGCCGTACGTCGCGGCGACCGCGCCGAGGTAGTCGGGCAGCTTGTCGTCGATGGAGCGGTAGGTGGTGTAGCCGACGACGGGTGTCTCCAGCGTGAGAACCGCGTCCACGAAGCTCTGGTCCAGCGCCACGACGCGCTTGGGCTGGGTGGGGATCTTCGTCTCGCCCATCGCGTGCTTGATCACACGGAAGGGCGCCGCCGCCGACTGCGTCCCGGCGGTCTGGTCAGCGGCGGTGGTGGTCGAGCCGCAGGCGGCCAGGCCCAGGCTCAGGACGGCTCCCGCCACGCCCACGGCCATAGCGCGCAACGCATTCATCGGATCCCTCTCGCGTTTAGGTAAGGCAAACCTCATTTAGATTAGCTATGCCTAAGCTGGCATACTTCACCGGGTCGGGCAACAAGGAAGGAAACGTGGTGGGACGACGCAGTGCCGTGTTCTGCGGACTTCTCACCGTCGTCACCGTCGCCATCGTGATGAGCATCACGATCGGCTCGAAGGCCGTTCCGCTCGCCGACGCGTGGCATGCGCTCTTCTCCCCCACCGGCACCGAGAACGACATCGTCATCCGCTCCCTCCGGGTGCCGAGGACCGCGCTCGGAGTCCTCGCGGGGGTCGCACTCGGCGTGGCGGGCGCGCTGATGCAGGGTCACACCCGCAACCCGCTGGCCGATCCCGGCCTGCTCGGCATCACCCAGGGCGCGGCGTTCGCGATGGTGGCGAGCATCATCTTCCTCGGCACGACCAGCCTGTACGCCTACATCTGGTTCGGCCTCGCGGGCGCGCTGATCGCCAGCGCCGGCGTGTTCGCGCTCGGCATGGTCGGCGGTCGCGGCGGGCCCACCCCTGTCACACTCGCCCTCGCGGGCACCGCCGTCAGCGCCTTCCTCTACGCGCTCACCTCCGCGCTGGTCCTGGTGGACGAGCAGGCCATGGACGTCTTCAGGTTCTGGCAGGCGGGCTCGATCGCCGCCAGGGGCGCGGACGTCGTCTGGCAGGTCGTGCCCTTCATCCTCGTCGGGCTCGTCCTCGCGATGATCAACGCACCCGGGCTCAACGCGCTCTCCCTGGGCGAGGACGTCGCCCGCAGCCTCGGCCAGAACATCGCGCTGACCAGGGGCGTCGGCATCGCCGCCGTCACCCTGCTGTCCGGCGCGACGGTCGCGGCCTGCGGCTCGCTGTCCTTCATCGGGCTCATCGTCCCGCACCTGGCCCGTCCGCTGTCCGGCACCGACCACCGGTGGCTGCTGCCGTTCTCCGGCCTCGTGGGCGCCGCGCTGCTGCTGGTGGCCGACGTCATCGGACGGGTGGTCGCGCCTCCGGGCGAGCTGGAGGTCGGCGTCGTGCTCGCGCTGATGGGCGCTCCCTTCTTCATCGCGCTGGTGCGGCGCAGGAAGCCGGTGCGGCTGTGACGTCTCTCGCGCTCAGGATCGGTGGCCTGTCCTGGCGGGTACGGCCGCGCGGCGTCGCGGTGACCGTTCTCGGGCTCGTCCTGGTCGTCCTGCTCATGGCGCTCAACATGCGCATCGGCGACATCCCCATGTCCCTGGCCGAGGTCCTCCGCGCCGTCGTCGACACCGGCAGCGCCAACCACTTCGTCGTCATGGACCTGCGCCTGCCCCGCGCGCTGACCGGCGCGCTGGTCGGCGCCGCGCTCGCGCTCGCGGGCGCGATCACGCAGTCCATCGCCCGCAACCCGCTGGCCAGCCCCGAGATCCTGGGCGTCACCACCGGTGCCTCCGTCACGGTCGTCGCCGGCGTCGTGGCCTCCGGCAGCGTCTACGGCGGGGTCAGCGGCCTGCTCGCCACCGTCGGCATCCCGGCACTCGCCCTGCTCGGCGGCCTGCTGGGCGCGGCGATCGTCTACTCCCTGGCGTGGCGGCGCGGCCTGGACGGCTACCGCCTGGTCCTGGTCGGCATCGGCGTGGCCGCGGTGTTCACCAACATCAAGTTCTGGCTGCTGACGGTCGGCGACGTCAACGACACCGGCAGGGCCATGGTCTGGATCAGCGGCTCGCTCAACGGGCGCGGATGGGAACACGTCACGCCGGTCGCGATCGCGGTGGCCCTGCTGATCCCCGTGACGCTGCTGGGCACCCGCTCCCTCGACGCGCTGCGCTACGGCGACGACACCGTCACCTCGCTCGGCGTGCGGATGAACCTGGCGCGCGGCCTGATGATCCTGGCCGCCGTGCTGCTGGCCGCGGTCTCGACCGCCTCCGCCGGCCCGATCGCCTTCGTCGCGCTGGCGGCGCCCCAGATCGCGCTGCGCCTGACCAGGTCAGCCCAGCCGCCGCTGCTGTCCTCGGCGATCGTGGGCGCGCTGCTCACCGCCGCCGCCGACCTGATCGCCAGAGTCGCCTTCTCCCCCATCGAGCTGCCCGTCGGCGTCGTCACGGCGGTGCTGGGCGCGCCGTATCTGATCCACCTCATCTGGAGGGCACGCAATTGACCTCCTCCCCACGGCTGAAGCCGGGGGACTCCAACCCTCGCGGGTCGGGTTTCCTGCTTCACCGCCGGCCGCCCGCCCAGCTTGCGCTGCTTGGGTCTCACGCCGGCTCCACAGGCGTTTCACCTCTCGGCCGGCCCGGCCGCGAGGATGTTCTTGGCCGCGTTCACATCCCGGTCGTGGGACGCGCCGCACACGCATTCCCGGCTCCGGACGTTCAGCGGCATCGTGTCTTGCAGAAGGCCGCACGCCGAGCACAGCTTGGAGCAGGGAAACCAGCGGTCGATCACGACCAGCTTCCGCCCACCAGGGTTGACGACCTTCTCTCCGGTCGACAGCGTCACCAGGGCGGTGATACCCGCGTCCACGCCGACCGACCGCGCCACGGGATCGAGCGGCCGGATCGCGTCCTCGCAGAGGACGGACAAGAACCAGCGTCCGGCCGTGTCCTTCGACACCGTCACCGTGGACGGCTCGACGCCCTCGGGAAGCGGACGCGACCACACGATGTCCAGCGGCCCGTCCATCTTGGCCAGGGTGAGCCGCCCGTCGCGGAAGGTGAACGCAGAGCGGGTGTACTCGGCCGACAGCCGCGACTTCTTGCGGGACTTGAACGCCGGGTATCCGGCCCGCTTGGCGAAGAAGTCGGCGAAGGCGGCCTGCAGGTGACGCAGCGCCTACTGGAGCGGGACCGAGGACACCGCGTTCAGGAACGCGAGCTCGTCGGTGCGTTTCCACTCGGTCAGCGCGGCCGACGACTCCACGTAGGAGATGCGGCGCCCTTGCTGGGTGTAGGCGCGGGTGCGCTCCTCCGGCGCCTTGGTGTAGACGAGGCGGGCGCGGCCGAATGTCCGGGCAAGCTCAGAGGCTTGCTCGGGCGTCGGGTAGAAGCGGTACTTGAATGCCCGCTTCACGCTCTGCGCCACGTCTCGCATTCTACCGAACGATCAGCTAAGTATCGCGTGTTTGTTCGAACGGAAGGTGTGGCACCGTGCCGCGTTTCCTCCCCAGGGCTGAAGCCCGGGGTCTCCACGCTTCAGGGGTTCCGATGAGGCTCCAGGCCGTCAACGTCAGGCTCGCGTACGGCGAGCGCGTCATCGTGGACGGACTCGACCTGGGCGTCGAGGCGGGCACCGTGACCACGATCATCGGGCCGAACGGCTGCGGCAAGTCCACGCTGCTGCGCGCCCTCGGCCGGCTGCTGAAGCCCTCGGGCGGCGAGGTGCTGCTCGACGGCAAGCGCATCGACAGGATGCCCACCCGCGAGGTCGCCAAGGTCCTCGGCATGCTGCCCCAGTCGCCCACGGCGCCCGAGGGGCTGACCGTCTCCGACCTGGTGTCCAGGGGCAGGCATCCGCACCAGACCTGGTATCGCCAGTGGTCGTCCGACGACGAGTCGTCGGTCGTGCGGGCGCTGGCCATGACCGGCCTGGCCGACCTGGCAGAACGGCCGCTGGACGAGCTGTCGGGCGGGCAGCGGCAGCGCGCCTGGATCTCCATGGCCCTGGCCCAGGGCACCGACCTGCTCCTGCTGGACGAGCCGACGACCTTTCTCGACCTGGCCCACCAGGTGGAGGTCCTCGAGCTGGTGCGGCATCTGCACGCCGAGGCGGGCAGGACCATCGTCATGGTGCTGCACGACCTCAACCTCGCAGCCCGCTACGCCGACCGCCTGGTCGCCATGCGCGAGGGCAGGGTCGTCGCGGCGGGCACGCCGCACGAGGTGCTGACGGAGGATCTCCTGAGCGAGGTGTTCGACCTGGACGCCATGGTCATCGCCGACCCGGTGGCGGGCACCCCGCTCGTCGTCCCCATCGGCACCAGGGCGCCGGTCAGGGAGCGGCTGGCTCCAGAACCACGTTCCTGAGCGACGAGCGCCCCGCCGCCACGGCGATCGTGAGGCCGGCCACGCCCGCGAACGCCATGAGCGTGTAGGCGTTGTGCACGACGGACTCGAACGCCCCCGCGGCCAGCGCCGCCATCGGGATGGCCAGGAAAGCGATCATGCGGGCCGTGCCCAGCACCCTGCCAAGCAGGTGGTCGGGGATGAGACGCTGCCGGACGGTCATGATCGCCACGATCCCGACGCCCGCCGCGGCGAACTGCCCCATCCAGGCCAGCCCGATCAGCAGCGGCCCTCGGGCGGGGATCATCGCCAGGATGGACACGCCCTCCATCAGCATGCTCGCGCTGATCAGCGTGACGGGTCTCACCTTCGGCAGCAGGCGTGAACCGAGCAGGCCGCCGACCACCGCGCCCGCGCCCTGGAAGGCGTAGACGAGGCCGATCTGCGCAGGGGTGAAGTGATGGTAGGAGGTCAGGTAGAACACCATGTTGGCCAGCAGCAGCCAGACCCCGAAGTTGCCCGCGAAGGCGTAGCAGGCGAGCGTCAGAACCGTCCGCTCCTGCCTGAACAGGAACCTGAGCCCCTCCCGCAGATCGGCGAGCACCGGCCTGCTCGCCCTCGCCGCGGCGGGCACGGTCCTGATCAAGCCGATCAGCGCCGCCGACACCACGAACGTGCCCGCGTCGACGTAGATCGCTACCTGGTGGCCGAAGGCGACGACCAGCGCGCCGCCGAGCACGGGCCCCACCATGTTCACCGCGTGCTCGCCGATGTGGATGCGCGCGTTCGCCGGGGCCAGCCGGTCGACGGGCACGAGCGAAGGCATGATCGCCCGGAACGCGGGCTGGTAGAGCGGGTCGACGCAGGCCAGCAGGAAGGCCATCACATAGATCAGCCAGAGCGGCGGCGCGCCCAGCGTCACCGTCACGGCGAGCACGAGGGCGAGCGCGCCCGCGGCCAGGTCGCCCGTCACGAGGATCAGCTTGCGGCTGTGCCGGTCGGCCAGCACGCCGCCGACCATCGCCAGGGCGAGATAGGGCAGGTACTCCAGCACGTAGACCAGCCCGGTGCCGAGCGCGGAGCCGGTCAGCTCCAGGACCATGAGCGGCAGGGCGAGCCGGTAGATCCACGTCCCGAGCGAGGAGACCAGGAATCCGCCCAGCAGCAGCCAGAACCTCGTCCCCACCGCTCACTCCCCCGACAGCGCGGCTCTGACATCCTCGTCGCCCGGCGCGAGTTCGGCCGCCCTGCGCAGATCCGCCATGGCCCGCTCGGTACGGCCGGCGGCCCGCAGCGCCATCGCCCTGTTGAACAGCAGCTCGGGACTCTCCTTCAGCTCGACCGCCCGGGAGAGGTCGGCGACGGCCTCGCCGTACCGGCCGAGCTCGAACGACAGCGCTCCCCTGCTCGCCCACGCCTCCACCAGCGCGGGCTCCGTCTTCAGCGCGGCGTCGAAGGCGGCCCGCGCCTCGGCGGGCCTTCCTTCGGCCGCCTCGACCTGGCCCAGCACGCACAGCAGGTGCGGGTTGCCGGGATCGAGTCCGAGTCCGAGCTCCACGTCGCTCCTGGCCAGGCCGTACTCCCCTGTCGCGGCTCTGAGCCCGGCCCTGTTCACGTAGGCGGGAGCGAACTCGGGATCGAGCTCCAGCGCGTAGTCGAGGTCCTCGAGCGCGCCCGCCAGATCGCCCGCCTCGTATCGCAGTTCGGCCCTGTTGTAGTGCGGCTCGGGCCACGGCGGGCTCAGCCGCATGGCGTTCTCGAAGTCGGCCAGCGCCTGTCCCGTCCGGCCCAGCCTGCGCAGCAGGTCACCCCTGTCGAGGTAGTAGTCGGGGTAGCCGGGGTCGGCCTCGATGGCCCGCGTGTAGTCGGCCAGGGCCGCATCGGGCTCGCCCGACATGGCCCTGAGCTGGGCCCTGTTGGCGTAGAGCACGAGCCGATGGATCGGGTGGACGTCGGCGAGGTCGCGCTCGGCCAGGTCGATGGCCTCCTGGACCAGGCGGGCCGACTCGCCGAACCGCCGCCTGCGCACCTCGACCAGCGCCTTGGCGTTGAGGTCGAAGCCCAGGTGGAAGGCGCGCTCGCGCGGCTCCCTCAGCAGCGAGGTGATGGTGATCGCCTCGTTGATCCAGGCCACGGCCGCCTCGGGGTCGCGCCGTACCGGGTCGTGGTGGCGCACCAGCAGGGTCGCCAGCGAGCAGGCCACCGAGGCCCGGTGCCTCGGGTCGACGGTGTGCCGCCTGGCCAGCTCGTAGAGGGCCAGCGCCTCGTCCTCCCGCTCGATCGCCTCCAGCGCTCCGGCCGTCCGGTGGACGAGCGTCATCCAGCGCTCGGGGTCATCGTCGTGCCGCAGGCCGTCGAGCGCCGCCAGCCCCGCCTCCGCCATCGCGTGGTGGAACCCCTCGTCGCGGTAGCGATCGAAGTCGGCGGGCACGGGTCCCCCTGGCCGCGACTCGCCGGGGACGACGGTCAGGTCAGGTACCCGCCTGCGCAGCACCTCGACGAGCTCGGCGTCGGTCTGGTCGGCCGCTTCGAGGTTGTCGACCGTCACCGTGCGCGGCTCGCCGTCCAGGCACGAGCGGACGAACTCGGCCAGCCCGTTGGCGATCCGCAGCGTACGGCGGGCCCCGGGGATGAGGATGCGCTCGGCCTGCGGCAGGGCGTCGGCCAGCGAGAGCCTGCTCCTCGGGATCTTCAGGTGCGGCGCCGCGACGGCGATCTCGATGTCGTGCCCGGCCACCAGGTCGGGCCGGCGCTCGAGCGCCTCAGGGACGAAAATGTCGAGGAGGGCGGAGGCGAGCGTGTACGGCCCGCGAACACGCCGGTCGGCGTCGATGACGGTCACGTGTACCTGATCCCCCGGGGGCTTCCTGCGCGGTTTCGTCGTCCGGACAGCAGCATGGCCGGCACCCCGTCAGGGGGCACCGGCCACGCGCCGATCAGCCCTTGTGCCGCGGAGCGGCGGAGCCTGCCGGCTTGACTGAGCCGCTCTTGTACACGACAACCTTTTTCATGTCCACCTTCTTCATCGGACCATGCGAGGAGACCGCGGACGTTTGCGCAGCCGCCCGCGATCTCCAATGACCGACCCATGTGAACACGGATGACTATCGAGATCAAGAGAAAGTCCGATAAGGGACATTTCCCTAGTTATACGGACAGGCCCCACGCTGTTGCGCAGAGCGTCCGAAAACGTGTTTGAACGTCAGTCGCCCAGAATCGCGTCGACGAACACCTCGGGGTCGAACGGCGCGAGATCGTCAGGACCCTCGCCGAGGCCCACGAGTTTCACCGGCACGCCCAGCTCACGCTGCACCGAGATGACGATGCCGCCCTTGGCCGTGCCGTCCAGCTTGGTCAGCGCGATGCCCGTGATGTTGACCACCTCGGCGAACACCTGCGCCTGCCGCATGCCGTTCTGGCCGGTGGTGGCGTCCAGGACGAGCAGGACCTCGTCCACGGTGCCCTTCTTCTCGATGACCCGCTTCACCTTGCCCAGCTCGTCCATCAGGCCGGTCTTGGTGTGCAGGCGGCCCGCCGTGTCGACGATGACCACGTCCACCTTGTCCTCGATGCCCTTGGCCGCGGCGTCGAAGGCCACGGAGGCGGGGTCGCCCCCCTCGGGGCCGCGCACCACCTCGGCGCCGACCCTCTCACCCCAGGTCTGCAGCTGGTCGGCCGCGGCCGCGCGGAAGGTGTCCGCCGCGCCGAGCACGACCTTCTTGCCGTCGCCGACGAGGGATCGGGCCAGCTTGCCCGTGGTGGTGGTCTTACCGGTGCCGTTGACGCCGACGACCAGCACGATGGCAGGACGCTCGCCGTGCTTGCCCACCTGGAGGGTGCGGTCGAGCTCGGGGTCGATCTGCTTGAGCAGCTCCTCGCGCAGCAGGCCGCGCACCTCGTCGGGGGTGCGGGTGCCGAGCACCTTGACCTTGGTGCGCAGTTCCTCGACCATCGTCTGGGTCGGCGAGATGCCGACGTCGGCGGTGATGAGGCTCTCCTCGATCTCGTCCCATACCTCGTCGTCGAGCCTGTCGCGCGACAGCAGCTCCAGCAGTCCCTTGCCGAGGGCGCTCTGCGAGCGGGCGAGGCGTGAGCGCAGCCGCACCATACGGCCCGCGGACGGCGGAGGAACCTCCACCTCGGGCTTCTTGATGATGGTCTCGGCCGGCTTGACCGGGGGCGGCACCGTGGTCGTGGTGCCCTCTTCCTCCGGCTGGGCCCGTTCGGCCTCGGGCTCGGGGGCGGGCTTGACCTCGGGCGCCTCGACCGGCGGCGGCACGGCCTTGCGCCCCGGCCTGTACAGGAAGAACATGCCGCCGATCGCCAGCAGGGCGACGACGATCACGATCACGATGATGCCGAGGTATTCGCTCACAGCAACCCAGTTTTCCAGATCGTCCAGGATGGTCACGCCCCGCAATGCCGCGTGCCGTACAAAATCAGACGTTCTCCCTTAGACGCTGGGAGACCACCTGGGTGACGCCGTCGCCGCGCATCGAGACGCCGTAGAGCGCGTCGGCGATCTCCATCGTCCGCTTGTTGTGCGTGATGACGATGAGCTGGGAACTCTCCCTCAGCTCCTCGAACAACGTCAGCAGCCGCTGGGTGTTGGTGTCGTCGAGGGCCGCCTCGACCTCGTCCATCACGTAGAAGGGCGAGGGCCGCGCCTTGAAGATGGAGATCAGGAAGGCGACCGCCGTCAGCGACCGCTCGCCGCCCGACAGCAGCGAGAGCCGCTTGACCTTCTTGCCCGGCGGCCTGGCCTCCACCTCGATGCCCGTGGTCAGCATGTCGCTGGGGTCGGTCAGGATCAGCCGCCCCTCCCCGCCGGGGAAGACACGCGTGAAGATCTGCTCGAACTCCCTGGCCACGTCCTCGTAGGCGGAGGAGAACATCGCCTCCACCCGGTTGTCGACCTCCTGGACGACGGTCATCAGCTCGCGCCGCGTCTTCTTGAGGTCCTCGAGCTGGGAGGTCAGGAACGCGTGGCGCTCCTCCAGCGCCGCGAACTCCTCCAGGGCCAGCGGGTTGACCTTGCCGAGCTGCGTCATCTGCCGCTCGGCGGCCCTCATCCGCTTCTCCTGCTCCTCCCGCACATACGGCACGGGCGGGTCGCCGGGAACGGCCGCCGTCGGGCCGTACTCGGAGATCAGCGCGTCGGACGAGACGCCGAACTCCTCCAGCGCCCGCTCCTCCATCTGCTCGAGCCGCATCCGCTGCTCGGTGCGGGCCATCTCGCTGCCGTGCACCCTGTTGACCAGCTTGTCGAGCTCCTGGCCCAGCTCCCTGACCCGCAGCCGCACCTGCTTCAGCTCGGCGTCGACGGCGACCCTCGCCAGGTCGGCCTCGTCGCGCTCGCGCGCGGCCAGCTCGATCGAGGCGGCCAGGGCGCGCAGCACCTGCTTGGCCCCCCGCACCACCGACTCGGCCACCGCCGCCTGCCGCCTGCGCCGCTCGCGCTGCGCGGCGGCCGTCAGCCGCTCCTGGCGCTCGCGCTCGGCGGCCCGCACGAGGCCGTCCGCCCTGCCCGCGATGCCCTTGACCCGCTCCTCCGACGTGCGGACCTGCAGGCGGGTCTCCATCTCGGCCTGCCTGGTCAGCTGGCACGCCGTGGCCAGCTCGTCGCGCGCCTCCGTGGTCGGCTCGGTCTCCAGCTCCTGCGCGTACTCGGCCTCGGCGAGCTCGATCTCCAGCTCGGACAGCTCGGCCAGGCCCTCCTCGCGCGCCTCCTGCGCCGCCCGCACGCTGCCTGCCAGGCGCTCGGACTCGTCGGCCGCCGCCTTGGCCGCGGCGCCCAGCTGGGCCAGCCGCCTGGCCGCCGCGGCACTGGCCTGGTCGGCCTCTCGCTGCCGCGCCCTGACCTGGTCGAGCACGCCCTGCGCGGCGCTCACCCCCGCCTGCGCGCTGCCGGCCGCGCTCTGCGCCTCGTTGACGTGGGACTGCGCGGCCTCCAGCGCCGCCTGTGCGGCCGTCTCGGCCGCCGCGGACTCCTCCATGACGACCACGGTGCTCCCGGCGCGCTCCTTCGCCTCCTCCAGGTCGGCGATCGCGTCGTCGAGCGCGGCCCGCACCTGCAGCACGGAGGTGCCGCCCTCGGAGCCGCCGCTGGCCAGGTGCGCGCCCACGAGGTCACCTCCGCGCGTGACGGCCCGCACCTCCGGGTGCCGCTCGACGAGGTCGCGCGCCTGGTCGAGATCGGCCACGACGGCCACGTCCGCGAGGAGGCGGTCGACGGCCGCCCTGAGGTGGCCGGGGACGCCGACCAGCTCGGCCGCCCACCGCCCCTCGGCGGGCAGTACGGCGCGCGCCCCGCTGTCCGCCCCGCCGGGCGCGCCCGCCACCAGCAGCGTCGCCTGGCCCGCCTCCTTGGCCCGCAGATGCTCCAGCGCCTCCACCGCCGCGCCGAGCGACTCGACGGCGACCGCCTCGGCGACCTGCCCGAGCACGGCCGCGATGGCGACCTCGAACCCCGGCGTGACGGTCATCGAGGCGGCCAGCGGCCCGAGGACTCCCGGCAGACCGGCCGCCACCAGCGCGGCGCCTCCGTCAGCGCCCTTGGCCAGGCCGAGCTCCAGCGCCTCACGACGGGCCTGGAGCGCGGCGACCGACCGCTGCGCCTCCTGGTCGGCGGCGCGTGCCGTACCGACCGCGGCCTTGGCGGCCCGCAGCGCGGCCTGCGGTGCGGCCAGCGCCTCCTTGGCCTGTTCGACGGCCTCGCGCGCGGCGTCGGCGACAGATCTGGCCTCCTCGACCGCCGCCTGGGCGGTGAGCAGTTCCTCGGCCAAGGCGGGATCGACCGCCGGCTCGTCGACCTCCTGGGCCCGCAGCTCCTCGCCGGCCCGCGCGGCCCGCTCGTCGGCCTCCGCGACGGCCCTGCTCAGCCTGCCGATCTCCTCCTCGGCGGCGCGGGCCCTGCTGCGCGCGGAGTCGACCCGTCCACGCAGCCTGGCCAGCCCCTCACGCCGATCGGCTGCCGCCCTCGCGGCCATCGCCAGGCGCTGCTCCTCCGCCTTGAGCGCGGTCTCGGCCTCCTCGCGCCTGCCCACGGCCGCCTCCAGCAGCTCCTGGGCCTGCTCCAGCGCCGCGGCCAGCTCCAGCTCCTGCTCGCGGACCTCGGCCGCCTCCCGCTCCAGCTCCTCGGGATCGCGCCCGCGCCGCTCGATCGAGGCGGCGTCGAGGGCGTGGCGGTGCCGCTCGGCCGCCAGATGCTCCAGGCCCGTGAACCGTTCCCTGAGCGAGGCGAGGCGGAAGTAGGTCTCCTGGGCGGCCGTGAGCCTGGGCTGCGCCTCGGCCTCCGCCGCCTCCAGCGCCTCCTCGCGGCGCTGCCCCTCGGCCAGCTCGGCCTCCACCTGCGCCCTGCGCGACAGGATCGCCGCCTCGTCGGCGGCCTCCCGCTGGAGGGTCTCCCTCAGGATGCAGACGTCGTCGGCCAGCAGCCGCAGCCGCGCGTCGCGCAGGTCGGCCTGGATGACCGCGGCCTTGCGGGCGATCTCCGCCTGCCTGCCCAGCGGCTTCAGCTGGCGGCGCAGCTCGGTGGCGAGGTCCTGGGCGCGCGTGAGGTTGGCCTGCATCGCGTCGAGCTTCCGCAGCGCCTTCTCCTTGCGCTTGCGGTGCTTGAGAACGCCGGCGGCCTCCTCGATGAAGGCCCGCCGGTCCTCGGGGCCCGCGTGGAGCACCGCGTCGAGCTGCCCCTGCCCGACGATGACGTGCATCTCACGGCCGATGCCCGAGTCGGACAGCAGCTCCTGGATGTCGAGCAGGCGGCAGGTGTCGCCGTTGATCGCGTACTCGCTCTGTCCCGACCTGAACATCAGGCGGCTGATCGTCACCTCGGTGTAGTCGATCGGGAGCGCGCCGTCGGTGTTGTCGATCGTGAGCGTGACCTCGGCCCTGCCCAGCGGAGGGCGGCTGGAGGTGCCGGCGAAGATGACGTCCTCCATCTTGCCGCCGCGCAGCGACTTGGCGCTGTGCTCGCCCATGACCCAGGCCAGGGCGTCGACGACGTTGGACTTGCCCGAGCCGTTGGGGCCGACCACACAGGTGATGCCGGGTTCGAGACGGAGGGCGGTGGCGGAGGCGAAGGACTTGAAGCCGCGCAGCGTGAGGGTCTTCAGATACACCGAACGCTGCCCTCCCTGAACCGACTTCCGGAAAGCCTACTGGGCCGCGGAGCCCGCCGCTGGTCACCGCGCTTCTGCCACCGTGAGGACAGTAAAAACGCCTCCAAGAAAAGGAGGCGGAGAAAATAGCAAGGGACGCCTCTCCGAGACGTCCCTGAATGTGGCGCTCCCGATCTCTCAGGTGAGAGCCGGCTCGCGCTCCTGCAGACGGCTGAACGCCTCATCGCGTGTCTGCGCCGCAAGAGCGTCATTTTGTGCCTGGAGCCGGGTGAGTTCTGCCTCCAGGTCGCGGATCCGCTGCTGCAAGCGGCGCATCTCCGAGACCATCCGAGGGTCAGGACCGCCGACGTGGCCGAGTAGAGCCTTCGCCATGGTAAAGGGTCCTCCACGCTGAGTGACCAGACTGGTTCGCGCACTTCTTGTTCTGCGGGAGGGGTGCGCGTGGTACCTAACAAGAGTCGCATCGGCAGTGTGGGCGGTCAAGTCGAACGCACCGCATGGGCCTACCGATGGGCACTCCCGACATACAAATATACCCTATTTGGGGCGTTTGAAGGAAGGCGCTACCGCTCTACAAACCCGCTCAAACTACCTCGTGCTTCACTCCAGCGCTCCACAACTCCATCCACTCTGCCCGGTGTGTCGCAACCCCTGAGCAGCTCGACCAGCTTGACGCCGGCCGCCTTCGGCCCCTCGGCGACCACTTCCACCCGCCCGTCGGCAGTGTTACGGGCCCAGCCGACCAGCCCGAGCTCCAGCGCCCGCGCCCGGGTCCACCAGCGGAACCCGACGCCCTGCACACGGCCGCGCACCCATGCCGTCAGCCGCACGTTCTCACTCATGACTCACTCCTGCCCGTTGGAAGGCGCGCACCGCCGCCGTCTCCGCCTCCTTGCGCCAGACCAGCCCGAGCACCGAGTCGGGCAACCCCACGACCGGCACGAACGTGACATCGTCACGTCCGTGGTAGGCGGCCGTCGGGGTGCAGAACAGCATGGCGCCCCTGTTCAGCGCGACCTGCGTGAGGCCTTCCTGGCTCGTGGAGACCGTACCCGCCGAGGGAATCGGCCGCCCGAGCGGCGTGGTCGTGGGCGCGGTGAGCTCGCGCCACCGGCGAGGGGCCGGGCCGTCGAGCCCCACCAGCGGCAGCTCCGCCAGCTCCTCCGCCTCGATGCGCGCCCTGCGGGACAGCGGATGGCGCGGCGAGAGCGCCACCTGCAGGGGGACCTTGTTCAGTCCCGCGCCCGTCTCCAGGTCGGGCTCGTCCACGGGCAGCAGCGTGAAGCTCACGTCCACCTTGCCCTCGCGCAGCTTGCCGAACGGGTCGGCCATCGGCACCTCCACCAGCTCCACCTCGCACGCGGGATGGAGCCGCTCGAACTCCCTGACCGTGCCGGTGACGATGTCCGTCGGCGTGCCCAGGAAACCCACGCGCAGCACACCCTCGACCATCCTGGCGGCCGACCTGGCCCTGCCGACCGCGGCCGCCAGGCCGTCATAGGCGGGGCGCAGGTCGACCAGGAAGCGCTCGCCCAGCGGCGTCAGCCGTACGCGCCTGCTGGTGCGCTCGAACAGCCTGGCCCCGATCCTGGTCTCCAGCGCGCGCACGAGCTGGCTGACCCTGCCGGGCGACAGGTAGAGGCGCTCCGCGGCCCTGGCGAAGTGCAGCTCCTCGCTGAGCACGACGAAGCACTCCAGTTCCCTGAACTCCATCACGACTCCTTAGCCTGACTAAACCAAGGCTTCGATCTTCGTCATTGTTCCCGCAGGTGGGGGCCAGAAGGCTCGGAGCATGACGACTATCGACACCGCCGCCGACACCTCCCGTGTGCCCTGGCTCGCCGTATCCGCCGTCGCGGTCGGCACCTTCACCATCGTGACCAGCGAGATGCTCCCCGTCGGCCTGCTGACGCCCATGGGGACGGCGCTCGGCGTCTCTCCGGGCGTGGCGGGGTTGACCATGTCCGCGCCTGGACTCGTGGCCGCCCTTTCCGCGCCCCTGCTGGCGGTGGTCGCGGGACGGCTCGACCGGCGGGTCGTGCTGGTCGCGCTCATGGCTCTGCTCGCGGGCGCCAACCTGCTGGCCGCCCTCTCCCCCTCCTACGCGGTCATGTTGACGGCCAGGGTGCTGGTAGGGGTGAGCATCGGCGGGTTCTGGGCCTTCGCCGCCAGCCTCGCCGGACGGCTGGTCCCCGAACGGCACATCGGCAGGGCGGCCGCGATGATCGCCGGCGGCGTCTCCGTGGCCTCGGTGCTCGGCGTGCCCGCCGGCACGCTGATCCTGTCCATGGCGGGGTGGCGGGCGGCCTTCGTGGCGGTGGCCGTCCTCGCCGTCGCGGTCATGGCCGGGCTCGCCCTCCTGCTGCCGCCACTACCGGCCACCCGCGCGGTACGGCCCGCCGAACTGCTCGGCGTGTGGCGCGACGGCCCGCTCAGGACCGTCCTCGTCGCCACGGCCCTCGTGGTGACCGGTCACTTCGCCGCCTACACCTACATCCGCCCGTTCCTGGAGCAGGTCTCCGGCGCGGGCCCCGGCCTGATCAGCCTCCTCCTCCTCGCGTACGGCATCGCGGGCGTCGCAGGCAACTTCGGCGCCGGCGCGAAGGCCGCCCACCGGCCGAGGGAGGTCATGGCGGTGCTCGCCATCCTGATCGCGGTGTCGACGGCCGGACTACCGCTCGCCGGCGCCTTCATGCTCCTGCTGTGGGGCGTCTCCTACGGAGGCGTGTCGGTGACCGGTCAGCTCTGGGTCGCCAGGGCCGGCTGCGGCGAGGCGGGCATGGCCATGCTGTCGTCGGTCTTCAACGCGGCCATCGCGCTGGGCGCGCTGCTCGGCGGCAGGATCGTGGACGCCTCCTCACCGAGCGCGACGATGTGGTTCGGGGCCGTCCTCGCCCTGCTCACCGCGGCTTACGCTGGCATCTGGGGCAGGAGAACGACGATCGGTTCATGAACGCGTCCCGCCTGATCGGCGTGCCGCACCGCGAGCACGGCAGGTCGCGCCTGCCGTAGGCCTCCAGCGAGCGGTCGAAGTAGCCGCTCTCGCCGTTGACGTTCACGTACAGGCTGTCGAACGAGGTGCCGCCCTGCACCAGGGCGGCACTCATGACCTGGCGCACGGCCGCCAGAAGCTCAGCGATCTTGGCCTTGGTGAGGGTCTCCGTGGGGCGCGCCCAGTGGAGCCTGGCCAGCCAGAGCGCCTCGTCGGCGTAGATGTTGCCGACACCGCTGATCAGCGACTGGTCGAGCAACGCCCGCTTGATCTCGGTGCGCTTGGCCCGCAGCCTCCTGGTGAACAGCTCCTCGTCGAAGGCGGCCTCGAACGGGTCGGGCGCGATGTGCGCGATCGGCTCGGGCACCCCGTCGACGAGCGCGGTGAGCATCACGTGGCCGAACGTGCGCTGGTCGACGAAGCGCAGGTCGTTGCCGCCATCGGCGAACGACAGCCGCACCCTGAGATGCTTCTCCAGCGCGGACTCTGGAGAGACGACGAGCAGCTGCCCGCTCATCCCGAGGTGGGCGAGGATCGCCTCGTCGCCGTCGAGCGGCAGCCACAGGTACTTGCCGCGCCGCTCGGCCGAGACGATCACGCGGTGGGCGACGTCGAAGACACCGAGCTGCCGCCGCACGGCACGCGGATGCAGGACCTCACTCGCCGCGATCGTCCGCCCCGTGACCCACTCCGCCAGGCCACGGCGGACGACCTCGACCTCCGGCAGCTCAGGCACGTCAGCCCGCCGGCTGGCTCTCGCGCTGTTCCCTGCGTGCCCTGATGCGGGTCCACGCAGCCTCGGCCGCCTGCTGCTCGGCCTCCTTCTTGCTGCGGCCCTTGCCCGAGCCGTAGGACTCGCCGCCCACCCGCACCTCGGCGGTGAAGGACTTGGCGTGGTCGGGGCCGCTCTCCTCGACGTGGTACTCGGGCACGCCGAGCGCCTCGGAGGCGGTGAGCTCCTGCAGCGAGGTCTTCCAGTCGAGACCGGCGCCGAGCGAGGCCGAACGGGTGATCAGCGGGTCGAACAGCACGTGGACGACCCTGAAGGCCTCGTCGAGGCCCTGGTTCACGTAGATCGCGCCGATCAGCGCCTCGAGGGTGTCGGCGAGGATCGACGACTTGTCGCGCCCGCCCGTGCCCTCCTCGCCCCTGCCCAGGCGCATGAACCTGCCCAGGCCGAGATGCCTGGCCACGTCGGCCAGGGCGCGCATGTTGACCACGGCCGCCCTGAGCTTGGCCAGCTGGCCCTCGGGCAGGTCGGGGTGGTTGCGATAGAGGGTGTCGGTGACCACGAGGCCGAGCACCGAGTCGCCGAGGAACTCCAGGCGCTCGTTGGTGGGCAGGCCACCGTTCTCGTACGCGTAGGAGCGGTGCGTCAGCGCCCGCTCGAGGATGTCGGCGTCGAGCCTGACGGAAAGAACCCGCTCAAGCTCGTCTCTGGCGACCTCGACAGCCACTGGCTTGGGACCTGTGCCCACGTTTTCTCCTCCTCAGAGCATCTCTCCAGAACGCGTGGGCGATGGAACTGAGAGATGCCCGAAAACGTGGTGGGCGTCGGGGACCAGCCCCGGCGTCCACCACGACCGCGGGCGAACCGCCGCCGCACGCACCTGAGACGGTGACGCCGACCGGGCGCCATCGCATCCGGTCGGCACTCCGTCAACAGCCGTTGGGAAGCGCGATCGCTCGCGCTCCTTGCTGGAATGTGCGATCAGGCAGACGGCTCGATGACCTGACGGCGGTTGTAGGTGCCGCAGGTCGGGCACGCGATGTGCGGCTGCTTGGGCGAACGGCACTGCGGGCAGCTCACCAGCGCGACAGCAGACGTCTTCCACTGGGCGCGGCGGGAGCGGGTGTTGCTCCGCGACATCTTCCGCTTCGGGACGGCCACGTCACTTCTCCTGATCGTTATCGTTCTCGGAAAACAGACCCTGCAACGACGCCCAGCGAGCGTCGATCATCTCGTGCCCGTGGTCAGGGCCGGCCTCGGCCAGCTTGACCCCGCACTCCGTGCATAGCCCCCGGCAGTCTTCACCGCAGACGGGACTGAGCGGCAGTGCGAGCACCACCGCGTCACGGAACGTCGGCTCGAGGTCGAGAAGTTCACCGTCGAGCAGTGAGTCCTCCTCCGAGGCGTCCTCGTCGGAGTAGAAGAACAGCTCCTGCAGGTTGACCCCGATCTCCGAGGTCAACGGGTCGAGACACCGAGCACACTCCCCCACGAGCGGAGCGTGTGCGGTGCCCGAGACGAGCACGCCTTCCATCACTGCTTCGAGCCGAATGTCCAGCTCGACTTCGGCGTCCTTGGGGACACCGATCATGTCGACGCCGAGATCTGCCGGTGCCGGGAGGGACAGAGTCATCTGCCGCATCGAGCCCGGCCGCCTGCCCAGGTCATGAGTGGAGATCACCCACGGGGCGCGGGGGTCGAGGTGCTGAGTCATCCTGCTCTCGCTAGGCATGGCGAAATCGTCGCCGTCGTACAAGGCCAGATAGCAACGATACCAGGCACCGGTCAGCCCCTGAGCCGTTCGATCAAGAGCTTGTGCACGAGATCCGGGACGAGTCCCGACACATCGCCGCCGTAGCGGGCGATCTCCTTCACTCGGGACGAGGACAGGAACGAGTATTCCGGATTGGTCGGCATGAAGAGCGTCTCGACACCGGACAGCCGGTAGTTGAGCTGCGCCATCTGCAGCTCGTAGTCGAAGTCGCTGACCACGCGGATGCCCTTGACGATCGCGGGGATGTCGTTCTGGCGGCAGAAGTCCACGAGCAGCCCGTGGAACTTCTCGACCCTGACGTTGGGGTACTCCTTCGTCACCGTCTGAAGGATGTCGATGCGCTCCTCGACCGTGAACAGGCTCTTCTTCTCGACGTTGATCAGAACGGCGACCGTCACCTCGTCATACAGCCGGGCTGACCGGCCGATGATGTCGAGGTGTCCGTTGGTGATGGGGTCGAACGACCCCGGGCACACTACGCGGCGCACATCGCCTCCCACGTTTACGGGTTCCCGGCGGCGCGACCGTACCAAACGGCCGCTTCGCCGTAACGACGGACCCTCTCCTCTTCGTAGCCCGGGGGCCACACCAGGTCCTTCCCCCTGCTCTCGCGTTCCACCGCGACGAGCGCGTCGGGCGCGAGCCACCCGTTGTCGCGCAGCGACTCCAGGACCCTCGTGACGTCCTCGTCGGTCACCGCGTAGGGCGGATCGGCGAACACGATGTCGTACGGCTCTCCCGGTTTGGCCAGCAGCCGTTCCACCCTGTCGGCCACCACCGTGGCCGTCTCGAAACCCAGGTCCTTGACGTTGGCCTTGATCGTCCTGACCGCCCGCGCGTCCGCCTCGACCAGCAGCGCGTGGGCCGCGCCCCTCGACAGCGCCTCGAGCCCGACCGCACCCGAACCGGCGTACAGGTCGATCACGCGCGCGCCCTCGATGCCGTGCAGCGAGTCGAGGGTCGAGAAAACCCCTTCTCTCGCCCTGTCGCTGGTAGGCCGCGTCGTCCGGCCCGGCGGCACCGCCAATCGCCTGCCACCCACGCTTCCCGCGATGATCCGCGTCATGCCGCCCATTCTTCCGCATGTCCACGCAGGTCAAGAGTGGACAAGTGTCTGCCTCGATCACGCAAGGGTCGTAGCCATGCCCTCCGGTGCCCAGCATGATGATGACTGCGACCTTCGAGGTGACCCACATGAAGGTCGACCGGCGTGATCGTGAGCCCTTCCGCACGCCGGTTCCCTCGGCACCTGACCCGAGGGTGGGCCCAGCCGGGGACGGCATTCGGGGGGAGGCCGTCCCCGGCGCTGGGCGACTTTGGGGGTCATCGTGTACGGCGACGCCGGGCCACGGCCACCGTGGTCACCGGTCACCGTCCTTCCTTCACGCCACTCCGGCTCACCGGCGCGCCGCCGCGCTCGCCGACCGCCTTCTTCGGCTCCCGCCTTCGAGCGGCTCGGCCCGCCTCCCCTGGATCTCGTGCTCGGTCGTCAGGTCTTCTCCAGGTAGTCGGCCTTCTCGTCGCCCAGCAGCCGGTCGATCTCCGCGCGCAGCCCCTCGTGGGACGACAGCGAGGGGTCGGCCGCCAGCAGCGCGGCCGCCTCCTCCCTGGCCGAGACGATCACGTCCTCGTCCCTGAGCAGCTGCAGCATCTTCAGCGACGACCGCTTGCCCGACTGCGCCGCGCCCAGCACGTCGCCCTCCCGCCGCTGCTCCAGGTCGACGCGCGACAGCTCGAACCCGTCGAGCGTCGAGGCCACCGCCTCGAGGCGCTCCCGCGCGGGCGTGCCCGCCGCGAACTCCGTCACGAGCAGGCACAGCCCCGGCAGCCCGCCTCGCCCGACGCGGCCCCTGAGCTGGTGGAGCTGGGAGACTCCGAACCTGTCGGCGTCCATGATGATCATGACGGAGGAGTTGGGGACGTCGACGCCGACCTCGATCACCGTCGTCGCCACCAGGACGTCGACCTCACCGCGCGAGAAGGCCCGCATGATCGCGTCCTTCTCCTCGGGCGGGAGCTTGCCGTGCAGCACCTCGACCCGCAGGCCGCGGAGCGGCCCCGAGGCGAGCATCTCGGCCACCTCCAGCACCGCGAGCGGCGGACGCTTGTCGTCGTCGGAGGCGGTCAGGTCGCCCTCGTCGCCCTCCAGCTCGCCGATGCGCGGGCACACGATGTAGGCCTGGCGGCCCAGGCCCACCTCCTCGCGCACGCGCTCCCACGTGCGCTCCAGGTAGTGGGGCTTCTCGGCGGCGGGAACGACGTGGGAGGTGATCGGCGCGCGGCCGGACGGCAGCTGCGAGAGCGTCGAGACCTCCAGGTCGCCGAAGACCGTCATGGCGACCGTGCGCGGGATCGGGGTGGCCGTCATGACCAGCACGTGGGGCCTGCCGCCCGCGACCTTCTCGCGCAGCGCGTCACGCTGCTCGACGCCGAACCTGTGCTGCTCGTCGACGACGACCAGGCCGAGGTCGGCGAACTGCACGTGCTCCTGGAGCAGGGCGTGGGTGCCGACCACGATGCCGGCCGTACCCGAGGCGGCGTCGAGGAGGGCGGCGCGGCGCGCGGCCGTGCCCATGGAGCCGGTGAGCAGCCCCACGGCGGTGCCGCCGAACATGCCGCCCGCCGCCAGGTCGCCCAGCATCGCGGTGATCGATCGGTGGTGCTGCTGGGCCAGGACCTCGGTGGGCGCGAGCAGCACCGCCTGGCCGCCCGCGTCGACGACCTGCAGCATCGCGCGCAGCGCCACGACCGTCTTGCCCGCACCGACCTCGCCCTGCAGCAGCCGATGCATCGGGTGCGCCAGGGACAGGTCGGCGGCGATCTCCTCGCCGACCGCCGCCTGCCCCTCCGTCAGCGAGAACGGCAGCCGCTCGTCGAAGGCCGCCAGCAGGCCGTCCGCCATCGGAGGACGGGCCTTGGCCGGCCACGCGACCGCCGCCTGCCTGCGCTGGAGCAGGACGGACTGCAGCACGAACGCCTCGTCGAACTTCAGCCGCTTCTGGGCCCGCACCACGTCGCCGAAGTCCTTCGGCCGGTGGATCGAAACCAGCGCGTCGGCCAGGTCGGGCAGCTTGTGCCTGCGGCGCAGCTCCAGCGGCAGCGGGTCGTCGAGCGGGCCCAGCGTGTCGAGGATGACTCCCACCGCCCTGCGGATCGCCCACGGCGTGACGTCCTTGCCCGCTGGATAGATCGGCACAGGCGCGGCGGCGAACTCCTCCGCGCTCTCCTCGCCCTCGTCCTCGAACAGCTCGAACTCGGGGTGGCTGAGCTGCCAGCGCGGGGTGCCGCGGGCGCCGAACAGGCCGACCTTGCCGGCGAACATGCCGCGCCGCCCCGTCTTCAGCCGCGACTCGGCCACGTGGGAGCCCTTGCCGAAGAACGACAGGTAGATCTTCTTGCCGGTGCCGTCGACGACCTCGACCTCGAGCCAGGTGCCGCCCCTGTTGCGCATCGGCTTGCGCATCAGCCGCGTGACCTCGCCGACCACGGTGACGTGCTCGTCGACCTCCAGCGCGTCGAGCGAGGTGAGCTCGCCCCGCTCGGCGTAACGGCGCGGGTAGTGGCGCAGCAGGTCGCCGACCGTCTCCAGCTCCAGGACGCTCTGCAGCAGCTTGGCGGTCTTGGGATCGAGCGCCTTGGACAGCGGCTCGTCGAATCGACTCACGTCAACCAGTTCTACCGCCTGCGACCGACAGGAATCACTCGACACCGATGAGCAGCGGGTAACCGCCCTGCTCTCCCTCGTAGACGACGACCTCCACGTCGGGCCTCGTCCGTGCCAGGAACTCCGTCACGGCCTGCGCGAGCCTTTCAGGCGCGCCGGTCCCCGTGACCAGCGTGACCAGCTCGCCGCCGCCCGCCACCATCCTGTCGACGATCAGCACCGCGACCTCGGGCAGCGTGTCGCCGATGACGGCGACGTCGCCGTCGATCATGCCGAGCACGTCACCTGGCCTGCTCAGTCCCGCGCTGGTGAGCACCTGCCTGTCGGCGACGGTCACGTGCCCGTAGCGGGTGTGCCCCGCCGCGTCCGTCATGGCCACCACGTCGTCGTCGAAACGGCGCAGCGGATCGTGGACGGCCAGCGCCGCGAGACCCTGCACGGTCGCCTTGGTCGGCAGCACGCTGACGACAACGCCGTCCTCGCGCGCGATCTCCGCCGCCGCGACGGCGACCGCGCGGACGCCCTCGTCGTTCGGCAGGACAGCCACCTCGCTGCCCGACTCGCGGATCGCCGCCAGCATCGCGGGCAGGGAGGGGCTCGAGCCGGGCTCCCGCCGTACGACGACGGCCCCGCACTCCTCGAACAGCGCCGCGATCCCGTCGCCCGCGGCCACCGCCACCACTCCCCTGCCGCCTGCCGCCCGGTGCGTGCGGGCGGGCGCGGCCAGGTAGGTGACCCTGATCCGGTGCGGCCTGCCCACACGCAGCGCCGCCTCGATCGCCTGACCCGCCTCGTCGACGTGGACGTGCACGTTCCAGAGCCCGTCGCCGCCGACCACCACCAGCGAGTCGCCGAGCGTGTCCAGCTCGGCGCGCAGCTTGCCGACCGCCTCGTCCTCGGCGTCGAGCAGGTACATCACCTCGTAGCCTGCGCCTGACTCGGTCATCGGCGCGACCCGCCTGCTCGGCGCAGGAACGTCGTAACGCTGGGTGTAGGAGTCGGTGACGACCTCGGCGAGCGCCTCCATGATGATCGCCACGCCCGCGCCGCCCGCGTCGACCACCCCGCTGCGGGCCAGCACGTCCAGCTGGTCGGGAGTACGGCGCAGCGCCGCCCTCGCCTCCGCGGCCGCCTCGCGCGCGGTCGCGTCGAGATCGCCTTCGCCGGCGCCCGCGGCGACCGCCTCCAGCACGCTCAGCACGGTCCCCTCGACCGGCCTGGCCACCGCGCCCCTGGCCAGCAGGGCGGCCTTCGCGAGCCCCTCCCTCAGGTCGGTGGCGGTGCCTTCGCGCTCCTTCAGCACCTCGGCCATGCCCCTGAGCGCCTGGCTGACGATCACGCCCGAGTTGCCCCTCGCGCCGACCAGCGCGCCGTACGCCAGGGTCTGCCACACCACGGCCGCCCCCACGTCCTCCGGCAGCGCCTCGACCGCCTCGGCCGCCGAGATCATGGTGAGGTGCAGGTTGGTGCCCGTGTCGCCGTCGGCCACAGGGAAGACGTTGAGCGCGTCGATGTCCGCCCTCGCCGTCCCCAGCGCGTCGGCGGCCAGCCTGACCCAGCGGCGTACCGCGGGCGGGTCGAGAACCTCCATATGTGCTCCCTCGCAGCCCCGATGCGCTAGCGTTTCTTGCGGAGAATATCCCCAACATCCACTTGCCGCCGCGCGAGTTCGCGGTCAGGGGTGCGGATCGGATATCCTCGTCTGGCTGGCCGGTTGTCCCCGGCATGCCCTCCGCCCGAAACACCAATGCGGATTGGGCTTATCGACTGAAAAGGAGCGATACCGTGGCTTCCGTCTGCGATGTCTGCCGCAAGGGCCCGACCTTTGGTAACAACGTGTCCCACTCCCACCGTCGCACCCGTCGTCGTTGGAACCCCAACATCCAGACGGTTCGCGCGGTCGTGGGCGGTACGCCGAAGAAGCTGAACGTGTGCACCTCGTGCATCAAGGCCGGCAAGGTCGCCCGCTAGTCTTCACGACTTTCCGAAAGCCCGGCGCTCGGTTGAGCGCCGGGCTTTCGGCGTTCCCGGGATCATCGGGCTACGTTCCGGTGTGCGTCGGAGTCCATCCGCTGGCGCCCGATCGCGTCGCCGAGCCAAGGCCGGGCTGGTCGTCACCGCACGACTACTGGAGGAGCCCGGTGAGTACTGGAGGAGCCCGGCGAGGGGCGGAAGCGGCAGCACGCCTGCCTCCCGGCCCGCGAGAGAGGCTGAGCCGAGGTCCGGAGGGGCCAGAAGGCTCAGGAGCGCCACATCCACGCGTGGTCGACGGGGCCGATGCCGTCGCCCAGAGGGAAGCCGCGGCCGATCGCGCCCGTGACGTACTCCTTGGCCCTGCCCACCGCCGTCGGCACGTCGTCGCCGTACGCGAGGCGGGAGGCGATGGCCGAGGCGAGCGTGCAGCCCGTGCCGTGAGTGTGCCTGTTGTCCAGCCGCCGCGCGGTGAAACGGTACTCCTCGGTGCCGTCGGTCAGCAGGTCGACGGGTTCGCCAGGCAGGTGTCCGCCCTTGATGAGCGCCCACGTGGGGCCGAGCTCCAGGATGGAGTCGGCGGCGCGGCGCAGGCCGCTCTCGTCCTCCACCTTGACCGAGGTGAGCTGCTCGACCTCCCACAGGTTCGGCGTGACCACCGTGGCGATCGGCAGCAGCCGCGTCTTGAGCGTGCCGACCGCCTCAGGAGCGAGCAGCGAGTCGCCGTGCTTGGAGACCCCGACGGGGTCGACGACGACGGGCGCCCCCGCAGCGGCGAGCGCCTCGGACACCGTCTCGACCAGGATCGGCGATGCGAGCATGCCGGTCTTGATGGCCTGCGCGCCGATGTCGCTCAGCACCGAGTCGAGCTGGGCGCGCACCGCCTCGGGCGGCAGCTCCCAGTACCCCTGGACGCCCATGGAGTTCTGAGCGGTCACGGCGGCGATGACGCTCATGCCGTGGACGCCGAGCGCCAGCATCGTCTTGAGATCCGCCTGGATGCCAGCGCCGCCGCCGGAGTCGGATCCGGCGACGGTGAGTACGCGAGGAGGGGTCATGCCGTCCATCCAACCACTCAGCCGACCGTGCACTCCCCGCCGACCAGGCCACAGGACTCGGGGTTGTCAGGGCGGCCCAGCGCGGTGAAGGTGACCTGCACGGACTCGCCCGCCGCCAGCGTCGTGCCGGGCTGGATGACCAGCAGGCCGCCGTCCTGCATCCACTGCGCGCCCTGCACCGCGGAGACGGTGCCGACCACGGGGACGCTGACGGTCCAGTCGGTCAGCGCTCGGGCCGACTCGTTCACGACCTGCAGCTCGGCGGTGTAACCGGCCAGGCGCTGCCTGACGACGTCGAAGGTGACGTTCACCGCGGCGCCGCCGCTGCCGGTCGAGCCTGAGCCGGATCCGGTGCCGGAGGTGGAGCTGGTGACGGGGTCGGGGACACCCGGCTGGCCGGTGGCGTCCGCCTCCTGCATGTTGGAGGGGTCGGCCGACGGCGTGGGCTCCTCGGTGGGATCGCCGTCCTCGATGACCGGCGGCTTGGTGGGCCGGGTCGTCGGCCGCGGCGTGGTGGTACGGCGGGGCTCCCGCTCGGCGGCGGTGGCCGTCGGTCGGGGCCGGGAGACGACCTTGGTGGCCGACGGCTCCTCGGACGGCTCCTCGGTGGGCTCCGCGACGGCGCCGTCGTCGGTGGCCGGCTCGCTCACCTCGACGCCCGGTTCGGGTTCGGCGGTCTCGGAGACGGATGGAGCGGGCTTGCTGGACGACACCGCGCCGGCCTTGGGCGCCTCGCCGGAAGAGCTCACCATCCGCACGCCGACGACGGTGCCGCCGAGCACGATGGCGACGGCCGCGACCGACAGCAGCGCGATCTTGCCGCGCCCCTTCTGCCCCGGCTCGCGGGTCTCGGCGTCGGGACGGCGCCTGCCGCGTCGCCTGCGCGACGACTTGTCCTCGGGATCGTCGTCCCAGCCGGCGTTGTCGTCCCCCCATCCGGCCGAGCCGAGGAAGGCCGTCTCGTTGGGTTCTGGGGCCTCTTCCCATGCGGCCACGGGCTGCCTGGGCGGCCCTGTGGCCACGAGCCGGTCGTTGGGCGAGCTGTGGACGGCCGTCGGCGCCATCGCGGGCCCGGCCGCATCGTCGAAGCCCTGCCCGCCGTACGGCGTCCCGCCGGAGGGCGGCTCGCCTGTCCCTGACCCGCCGAAGGCGGCGTCGCCGTAGCCCTGATGTCCTGGGCCGCGCCCCGCGGCGGGCTCTCCGAAGCCGGGATCGCCGAACGCCGCGCCACCGTGACCCGGATCGCCGAACGCCGCGCCGCCGTGACCCGGATCGCCGAAGGCCGAGCCGTGGCCGGGATCGCCGAGCGCCGGGCCACCGTGGCCGGAGCCGGCGAAGGCCGAGCCGCTGTGGCCAGGGTGGCGAAAGCCGTGGTCGCCGAACGCGGCGTCGTCATAGTCCCCGTCGTCGAAACCGCGACGCCCCTCGAAGCCCCGGCCACCGGTGCCCCGGTCGTCGAAGGGCGAGGGTCCGCCGGCCGAAGGGCCGCCGCCGAAGGCGGACACGGGACCGCCGAAAGCGTCATGAGCCGACATGGGTCCCGTGGCCGGTCCGCCAGGGACGTCGGGCTGCTGCGGCGGCATGGCCCACTCCCCCGTCGAGGGGCCCGCCTGGAACTGCTGGTCGATCTGGTCGGGCGGCGCGGGCCACCCTGCCTGATCGGCCACAGGCGCCATGAAGGCCCCCGTGGCGATGGGGTCGTCGAAGGAGCGAAAGTCCGCCTCCCGGGGGTCTTCCGAGTCGCGTCCCCCCTGGTTCCACGCGTTCTCTGGTTCGCCGGTGCCGTGGCGGGCCATGTCTGCCCTTCCTGCCGGATACATGGGCCGCCCATCTTAATAACATCTTTAATACGCGTTTGTCACAACTTTCCCGGGGGTATCTTCTCGGAACGGCTCTTTCACGCTCTGAAGTGGTCCCATCCACCGGGCCCTGTCGCGCGCCCGCTGACCTTGACATTCGCCCCGTCGCTCACCCGCCCGACGACGGTCCAGTGGGGCGGCAGCCGTACCTCTGGCGGGTAGATCGCCGCCAGTGCGTGATCTTCGCCACCCGTGAGAATCCAGTCGAGCGGATCGGTCCCGAGCTCCTTGGCGGCGGCCGCCACCGGTTCTCCGACGGGGAAGGCGGCGGGATCCAGCGAGATGCCCACTCCGCTCGCCTCGGCCACGTGCCCGAGGTCCTGAAGCAGCCCGTCGCTGACGTCCAGCATCGCCGTGGCGCCCAGGCGCGCCGCCTCAGGCCCCTGCCCGTACGGCGGCCGCGGCCTCCTGTGCGCCTCGACGGCCTCCAGGAGCGGCCCGTCGGCTGGAACGATCCCGGCACCCAGGAGGGCGAGCCCGGCCGCCGCGTAGCCCAGCCGTCCCGCGTAGGCGACCACGTGGCCGGGACGCGCCCCCGAACGGGTGACGGGCGCGTGCCCAGCGAGATCGCCGAGGGCCGTCACACCGATCACCACGAGCTCGGAGCCGGCGATGTCACCGCCGGCCACGCTTGCCCCGACCAGCGCGCACTCGTCCCTGAATCCGTCGGCGAGCCCGTCGACCCACTCCACGGGAACGTCAGCCGGCATGCCGAGCCCCACCACGAGCGTGGTCGGAATCGCCCCCATCGCGGCGATATCGGAAAGATTCTGTGCTGCAGCCTTCCTACCTACGTCATAGGCGCTGGACCAATCGCGACGAAAGTGCCTACCCTCGATCAACAAGTCCGTTGTCACCACGACGCGCCCGTCGGGCGCTTTCACCACTGCGGCGTCGTCACCGGGACCGAGGAGCACACTCTCGCCCTGTGGCAGGCGCCGCGCAATGCGCGCTACAACTCCGAACTCGCCGAGATCTCCGACTGTGATGACGCACCTCCTGCTCATGAGAGACATTCCCGCCAAACCGCCAGCCACCGTATGGCATGAATACAAACCCACATTTCTCATGAGGTGGCACACAGGGTACGGTGGCCCTTCGGCGCTGATCCAATCGCCCGGGAGGACGTAATGGTGCAGGCGTACATCCTTATCCAGACCGAGGTCGGCAAGGCCGCCGCGGTGGCCCGTGAGATCTCCGGCATCACCGGGGTCACCCAGGCCGAGGACGTGACGGGGCCCTACGACGTGATCGTGCGCGCCGAGGCCCGCAACGTGGACGAACTCGGCAAGCTGGTCGTCGCGCAGATCCAGGCCGTGGAAGGCATAACGCGTACGCTGACGTGCCCTATTGTCCATATATGAAACGAGGCGTTGCCATCCTGGCGCTGTTCCTCCTCGCCGGGTGCGGCGGCGCCGTGCAGGTCGAACCGCCCGTCCCCGAGGGGGAGGCCGTCGCGGCGTGCACGAAGCTCTCGGGCCTGCTGCCGCAGAAGGTCGACGGCGCGGGCCGCATGGCGTCCACGCCCGAATCGCCGTACGTCGCGGTGTGGGGGTCGGCGGAGATCGCGCTGCGGTGCGGGGTGCCCCGGCCCGCGAGGATGGCGGCCACCGACCAGCTGGCTGAGCTCGATGGGGTCGGCTGGTTCGCCGACCCCTCTGCGCCGACCCTGTTCACGGCGGTGACGGACACGGCCTACGTCGAGGTGACGATCGCGAAGACGCACGAGGCGACCAGCGTGCTGATCGACCTGGCCGAGCCGATCAAGAAGGCCACCGGCTGACTCGTCAGGGCCGCCCACTCCTCGGGGACCGGCCGGCGGTCGTACGACGCGCGGGTGACGCGCCGTACGGCTCAGCGGAGGCCGGCGCGGCGACTGAGCGCGAGCTGGATGAGGCGCTCCACCAGCTGCGCGTAGCTGAGCCCCGTGGCCGCCCACAGCTGCGGCGCCACCGACAGCGACGTGAAGCCCGGCATCGTGTTGATCTCGTTGAGGATCAGCCGCCCGTCGGGCGTGTAGAAGAAGTCGACCCGCGACAGCCCCTCGCAGCCCAGCGCCTCGAAGGCCCGCACCGCCATCGCGCGCAGTTCCTCGGTCTTGTCGGCAGGGATGTCGGCCGGCACGGCCAGCGACATCTGGTCCGGATAGTACTTCGCCTCGAAGTCGAAGAACTCCTGGCCGCCCTCCACGAGCACCTCGCCCGGCACGGAGGCGGCAGGCGGCTCGTCGCCGAGCGACTCCAGCACCGCGCACTCGATCTCGCGCCCCACGATCGCCGCCTCGACCAGGATCTTCGGGTCGTGCGCCTGGGCGACCTCGATGGCCGCCTCCAGCGACGCCAGGTCGTGCGCCTTGGAGATGCCCTGACTCGACCCCGCTCGAGCCGGCTTGACGAACACGGGCCAGCCGAGCTCCTCGACCTCCTTGACCACGCGGTCCCTGTCGAGTCGCCAGTCGCGCTCGCGCACCACCACGTAGCGGCCGATGGGCAGCCCGGCGGAGGCGAGGATGGTCTTCATGTAACCCTTGTCCATGCCGACCGCGCTGGCCAGCACGCCGGAGCCGACGTAACGCACTCCCGCCATCTCCAGCAGCCCCTGGATCGTGCCGTCCTCGGCGAAGGGGCCGTGCATGACGGGGAAGACCACGTCGACCGAGCCCAGCTCGACGGGGATGCTGCCCTGCTCGTAGGCGACCAGCGCCGCCTCGCCGGACGGCAGGGCGAGCTCGGCGCCCGAGGTGTCGACGACGGGCAGCTTGCCGTCCTCGATCGCGAACTGCTGGTCGCTCGCCGCGAGCACCCACCGGCCGTCCTGGGCGATCCCGATGGGGATCACCTCGTACTTGGACCTGTCGATCACCTCGAGCACGCTGCCCGCCCCCATGAGGGAGACGGCGTGCTCAGAGTTGCGACCACCGAAAACGACCGCGACGCGTGGCTTGCTCATGTCGCCCGAATCTACCCTGCTTGGGAGTCAAGGGCTCGTGTCACGTCCGCGACCAGATCCTCGACGTCCTCGAGCCCGATCGTGAAGCGGACCGCGGCCCCTCGCCTGACGGCCGTCGTGCTGTTGCCGATCAGCCTCAGCGACTTGACGAGGTCGTCGGCGTCTCCGCGTGGCGTGATGCTCACGCGCGAACCGAACCGCGTGCCCTCGGGGCCGGAGTCGAACAGCAGGCGTCCCAGCCGGTGTCCCGGATGGTGGGGAAGGCCCGGGTAGCCGACGGCCGCGACGGCGGGATGCTTGGCCACGGCGGCGACGAACTCCATGGCGGTCGCGCACCTGCGCCTGACCCGCAGCGTGAGCGTCTCCAGCGCCCCGAGCAACGCGCGCTCGTCGGCGGCAGAGAGCGGCGCGCCGAGGTCGTCGGTGAGCCTGTGCATGAGGTCGTGCCGGCCGACGACGACACCGCCGTCACGATCGCCGAGGAGCGGGGCGGTCGAGTGGAGGACCAAATCGGCGCCGTGTTCGAGCGGGCGGCAGACGACGGGTGTGGCCAGCGTGGAGTCGACCACGAGCATCGCCCCCGCCTCCCTGGCCAGGCGGTACAGCCCGCGCAGGTCGGCCACGGCGGTGTCCGACAGCGTCTCCACGTAGATGATCTTCGTGTTGCCGCGGATCGCCTGCCGTACGGAGGACAGCTCGCCTGTGTCGACGAAGTCGGCGCTCACGCCGAACCTGCCGAGCACGTTGGCGATCACGCCGGCCCCCGGAGCGGGGGCGATCACGTGCGCGCCGCCGCGCAGGAACGTCAGCAGGACGGCGGCCAGGGCCGCGTCGCCCGTGGCGAAGGCCCTGCCCGCCACGTTCTCTGGTGCGGCCGCGCCCTCGAGGGCCGCCACCGCCGCGGCGTATCCTCCCTCGGCGGGCGCGCGGACGCACCGGGTGTTCTCTCTCACACGCCGTATCTCTCCGGCTTGGGGGTGCGCGACATGAGCAGCACCCCTGCTTCCTCGGGAGTCATGCCGTCGTGGACGACGCCCACCACCACCTCGGTGATCGGCATCTCCACGTCGTGCTTTCTGGCCAGCTCGAGCACCGACTCGCAGGACTTGACGCCCTCGGCCGTCTGCTTGGTGACCGCGACGACCTCGGCCAGCGTCATGCCCTTGCCCAGGTTCTCGCCGAAGGTGCGATTGCGCGACAGCGGCGAGGTGCAGGTGGCGACCAGGTCGCCCATCCCGGCCAGGCCCGCGAAGGTGTGCGGGTCGGCGCCGAGCGCCGCGCCCAGACGGGAGATCTCGGCGAGGCCGCGGGTCATCAGCATGGCGCCGACGTTGTCGCCCATGCCCATGCCCGCCGCCACCCCCACCGCCAGCGCGATCACGTTCTTGACCGCGCCGCCCAGCTCGACGCCCACGACGTCGGGGTTGGTGTAGGGACGGAACCACGGCGGCACGTGGCAGGCCTCCTGCAGGCGTTCGAGGGTCCGCTCGTCCGGGCAGGCCACGACCGTCGCCGCGGGCTGACCCCTGACGATCTCACCGACCAGGTTGGGACCTGACACGACCGCGACCCGCTCCTGCGGCACCTCGGCCACCTCGCAGATGACCTCGCTCATCCGCTTGGTCGTGCCGAGCTCGATGCCCTTCATGAGGCTGACCAGCACGGCCTCTTCGGGCAGGTACGGCTTCCACAGGGTGAGGTTCTGCCTGAGCGTCTGCGAAGGGACGCCGAGGACCACGAAGTCCGCGCCGTCGAGCGCCTTCGCCGGGTCGGTCGTCGCGCGCAACGTCTCCGGCAGCAGGATGCCGGGCAGGTAGTCGGGGTTCTCGTGGCGGCTGTCGATCGCCTCGACGATCTCGGCCCTGCGGCCCCACAACGTGGTGCGCACCCCGGCCCGCGCCAGGATCATGGCGAACGTGGTGCCCCACGAACCGGTGCCGAACACGGCGGCCTTGGTCATCCGCTTCACCGCCTCGCCGGGTCGTAAGGGGTCTCAGGAGCTTTCTCTCCCCTGATTTCCGCGAGCTGAACGGTGATCGCGGCCATGATGTCGGCGGTCGCCTCGTGCAGCACCGGCCCTCGCAACGGCTGCCCCTTGTATTTCGACAGGTCGACGGGTGGTCCGACCCTCACGGAGAACGTCTTGCGAGGAAAGAGTCTCGGCTTCTTTTCCCCGTAGGGCAACAGTTCGTGCGCGCCCCAGTGCGCCACGGGGATCACCGTCGCGCCCGTCTGCAGCGCCAGCCGGGCCGCGCCCGTCTTGCCGACCATGGGCCACAGGCCGGGATCGCGCGTGACGGTGCCCTCGGGATAGAACAGGATCACGCCTCCGTCGCGCAGCCGCTGCTCGGAGATCTCCAGCGACCTGGCCGCCTCACTGGTGCCCCTGTCCACGGGGATCGCCAGCAGCGAGCGCACCGCGACCTTCAGCAGTGGGACCCTGAACAGGGCGGCTTTGGCGAGAATGATCGGCCAGCGGCCGTTGTTGTAGAGGAAGTGCGACAGCAGGACAGGATCGGTCCATGACAGATGGTTGGTCGCGATGATGATGCCGCCGGTCTTGGGGATCAGCTCGCCCTTGCGCCAGTCCTTCTTGACAAGCAGCCACGAGAGCGGCTTCACGATCACGACGGCGAACGTCTCCCAGAAGCGCGATGGTCGGCCGGGGCGGCTCATGAACTCCTCCAAGAGAGACGGCATGCGCCCCAAGTCTCCCGGTTGGCCGCGCGGGATGTCGAGACGAGATGCTTAAGCCTATGAGCATCCGCTGGTCACTCGTCATCCCGGTGAAGACGCTGGTAGCGGCCAAGACCCGGCTGGCCGCGGCGACGGGACCGCACAGGACCGCCCTGGCGGTCGCGGTGGCCGGTGACACGCTCTCCGCGGCGCTGGCGAGCGCCCCTGTGGCCCGGGTCATCGTGGTCACGGCCGACCCCGCGGCCGCGGGACCCCTCGCCGAGCTGGGAGCCGTGGTCGTCCCCGATCCTGACCGGGGTCTCAACACCGCGCTCCGCGCGGGGGCCGCCCATGCCGTACGGCTGGCTCCCGGCGACGCGATCGGCGCGCTCCAGGCCGACCTGCCCGCGCTGCGCGCCGCCGAGCTGGCCACGGTGCTGGAGGCGGCGGCCGAGTTCGACCAGTCGTTCGTCCCCGACGCGCTCGACATCGGCACGACCTTCTACGGCGTACGGCCCGGCCTGCCGTTCACCCCTCGGTTCGGCGGCGAGTCGAGGGCGAGACATCTGGCCGGCGGCGCCAAGGAGCTGACCCTGGAGGGGATCGAGTCGGTCAGGCGCGACGTGGACACCCCTGACGACCTGCGGGCGGCCATCGCGCTGGGGCTCGGCCCGCGCACCGCCGAGGTGGTCAGGCGGCTTCGACTCTCAGACGCCTGATCCACGGCGACACGACGACCGGCAGGTGGGCCGCGGCCGAGCCGAGGCAGGCCACCCAGAGGAGCGGGCCCACGCTCACCTGCTCGGCCAGCAGTCCGCCGAGGACGCCGCCGACCGGCATCGCGCTCCACATGAGGAAGCGCATGCTGGCGTTCATCCTGCCGCGCAGGTGGTCGGGGGTGACGGCCTGGCGGTAGCTGCCCTGGGCGACGTTGAAGACGACCGAGGCGGCCGTCAGCAGGCACAGGCCGAGCGGGTAGAGCAGCACGCGCCACCCCTCGGCGGCGAACCCGCCGATCAGCGGGAACAGCCCGGCCAGGAGCGCGCCGCCGTACATGGCGCCGCCGTTGCCGTACCTGTCGACGATCTTCGGGGCGAACGCGCCGCCCAGCACGCCGCCCACACCCATGGCCGAGACGATCAGGCCGTAGACCCCCGCGCCCAGGCCGAGCTCCCGTACCAGGAACAGCGGCTGGACGATGGCCCACAGGCCGTTGGTCAGCATGTTCAGCGCGCCCACCAGGGCGACGCGGCGCAGCACGCGGTGCCCGAGCACGTACCTCAGCCCCTCGGCGACCTCGGTTCTGAGACTCCCTCGCCGCTCCTGGGGTGCCGCGCTCTCCTCGGCCCCGATCGTCGACAGGATCAGTGCCGAGCAGGCGTAGGAGATCGCGTCGGCCAGCAGCGCCAAGGGCGCGGTGAGCACCTGCACCAGCCATCCGCCGAGCCCTGGGCCGGCCAGCCACGCGCTGCTGCGCAGCGTCTCCAGCGTGCCGATCCCTCTGGACAGGTCGTCCGTGCGCACGATCGACGGCAGGAGGCTCATGTGCGCGACGTCGAAGAAGACCGTTCCGATCCCGATGACCAGCGCGACCACGTACAGCTGGACGAGCGTCAGCACGCCCGCGAAGGCGGCCAGCGGAACGCTGAGCAGCGCCAGCGCCCGTACGGCGTCGGCCGCGACCAGGATCGGGCGGCGGCGCATCCGGTCGGCCCACACCCCGGCGGGCAGGCCGATCACCAGGAAGGCCGCCATCTCCGCCGCGGTGAGCAGGCCGAGCTGGAACGGGCCCGCGTTCAGCACGAGCAGGGCGGTGAGCGGTAACGCCACCAGCGTCACCTGGGTGCCGAACTGGCTGAGGACGTCAGCGCCTACCAAGCGCTGGAAGGCGGAGTTACGCCACACGTTTTGCTCGACGGGCACGAATCGTGATCCTGACCGGATCCCTTCACGAGGGTCAAACCATTTACTCTGGGCTCGTGCAGGCGACCGTGCGGAGTTTCGATCCGGCGACCCGTTCGGGGTCGGTGTTCCTCGACGACGGAAGCGTGCTGGAGTTCGGCACCAGGGCGTTCGACGCGGGGCCGCTCCGGCTGCTGCGTTCGGGGCAGCGGGTCAATCTCGTCGTTTCCGGAGGCGAGATCACCTACGTGACGCTGTCGACATTCCCCGTGCCCGGCTGAGCCGGCCGCCGTGCCCAATACGACCCGCCGTCCCAATGAAAAACGCCCGGACCCCCTCATCGGGTGTCCGGGCGCTCCACACTGACTTACTTCTTCTTGGCGGCCTTCTTGCCCCCGGCGTTGACCAGCTCCTTGAAGTCCGAGCCTGGACGGAACTTCGGCCCCCAGCTTTCGGCGACCTTGATCTCCGCGCCGGTCGACGGGTTCCTGGCCGTGCGCTGCGGCTTGTGGACCATCTCGAACGCGCCGAAGCCCGTGATCGAGACCTTGTCGCCGCTGGCGACGGCCTTCTGAATGGCTTCGAGAATCGCGTTCACGGCCTCCGTGGCCGTCTTCTTGTCGCCCACCCGGTCCGCGATGGCGTCGACGAGTTCCCGCTTGTTCATGTAGGTTTCGCTCCCCCTGTTACGGCTCGGGGTTCCAGCAGACGAGTCCAACGGTCGAGAAACCCCTTACGGGTTGAATCTAAAGGGGGATTGCGAAGGAACTCAATCACCGGACGCGTTTTTTTGGGCACCCGGCGTGTCGGATTCGCTGTTCAGGTCGGCCAAGAAGGCCTCCATCCGGATCGCCGCACGGTCCGGATCACGCTTTGCGAGATCACAGATCGCCAGATATCGGCGCGCGAACCGCTCCCTGTCGGCGGCGGGAAGCATGCGGACGCGGCGGTGGGGTTCTCGCAACCCCC
>NZ_JBYITD010000028.1:0-143002 GCF_057708945.1 Nonomuraea sp. bgisy101 | reverse complement strand
CTGCAGCTGTCGGCGTTTGATAGTGGGCCAGAAGAGCCCGTACGGCGGTGCGGATCGGCTCGCTTGGGGACTCGGGGGTGCCAGTGGTGAGGGTGGTGAACAGGATGCCCAGCACGCTCATCTCCAGGAGCATGGCGTCGTCCTGGCTGATGTCGATTCCGGCGGCGCGGCATTGGCGGACGATGAGATCGCTTCGGCCGTGCAGGGCGTCGGTCAGCGTGTGTCGCAGGCGGGGATTTCTGGTGCTCTCCAGGTGCAGCTCGAACAGGGCCAGCGGATCGTGCCGGCCGTCGGTCAGCATCGCGGTCAGGACGGCGACCAGCGCCTCCTCCAGATCGGCGGGCGAGATCGGACAGACGGTATAGGCGTCCACACGCTCGCCGAGCCGGTGGGTGATCCGCTCGATGACCCCGTTGAGGAGCGCGTCGCGGGTGCGGAAGTAGCGCGAGGTGGTGCCGGCCGGTACGGCGGCGGCGGTGTCGACGGCCCGGTGGGTCAGCCCGCGTGACCCTTGCTCGGCCAGCACTGTGATGGCCGCGTCTGCCAGGTGGTCGCGGCGCTGTGGGTTAGGCGGTGGCACGGTTTCCTTTCAGATCGGCAAGGTCGGATGGGCCACACCATTTCACCAGAGCCGCTTCGATACCGGTGTGATCCCCGGCCCAGGCCACGTAGCCGTCTGGGCGGATCAGTGTCGCCTCGGGCCGGGTGCCACGAAGGGGCGTGGCGTGCCGTACGCGATCGCGCCAAGGGGTGGGCACGCCCTCGTCGGAGAGCAGAACGAATGTGCCTGCGCGCAGCACCTCATACAGACGGCCGGCGTCTGTCGGGCCGTCGGCGGCGCGGCGCCCGGCCAGCGGGTGTGCGTCCGGCTCGCTGGGCGGGTAGGCGAACTCCAGGCCGGACAGCCTTCCGAGGATGCGGCGGCGGCCGGGACCGGTGTGGAGCAGGGTCGCCATGATGCGCCGGTTGATTTCCAGGCGCACTCGTGAGCCGCTGAGTACCAGTCCGGTGAGGTGGTCGGTCATGGCCAGGACGGCGGAGCCGACGGGGTGCCGCTCGGCGTGGTAGGTGTCGAGCAGCCAGGTCGGCGCCCAGCCGTGCAGCGTGGCGGCGAGCTTCCAACCCAGGTTGACGGCGTCCTGGATGCCGGTGTTCATGCCCTGGCCGCCGATGGGCGAGTTCACATGGGCGGCATCCCCGATCAGGAAGACCCGTCCTGATCGGTAGCTGCGGGCCTGCCTGCGCTCGGCGACGAAGCGGGAGAACCAGCGCGGCTCACTCATCCCGTAGTCGGTGCCGGCGATACGCCGAAACGCCTCGCGGATGAGGGCGAAGCCTGGGTCGTTCTGCTCTTCCCGCAGCCACGCGCCGACCCTGAACCAGCCGTCGCCGAACGGGAGGGTCACCACCACGCCCTGGGTGCCGACCTGCGTGATGGGCGGCGGCTCGGAGGTGGGGATGCGGACGTCGGCCAGCAGCATGGGCAGGCTGTAGGCCGCGCCGGCGAAGCCCACGTCGACGAGGTCGCGGACGGTGCTGTGAGCGCCGTCGGCGCCGACGACGTACCTGGCCTCCAGCTCGCCTCCGTCCTCAAGCCTCAGCCGTACGGACTCGGCGTCCTGGGTCAGGCCGACCACATCGGCGTTGCGGCGGATCTGTACACCGAGTTCGGCGGCCCGCTGCTGAAGGAGCTTCTCCGTGCCGTTTTGAGGCACGAGCAGTAGCATCGGATACCGCGTGTCGAGCCGCCCGAAGTCGACCCGTGAGGCGTAGGCGGGATACACCGTCCTGAGCGGGTTGCCTCCCGCGACCAGTTCGTCGCCCATGCCTCGGGCGTCGAGCAGTTCCAGGGCCCGGGCGTGCAGACCGAAAGCCCGCGTGACGTTGGACTCGCTGCCACGCTTGTCCACGATCGTGCAGGACACGCCCGCCAGAGCGAGCTCGCAGGCGGCCATCAGCCCGGTGGGGCCGGCTCCCACGATGACGACGTCGTGCATAGCGCCCTCCATTCGCTACATATGTATCGCTACATATATAGCGCATGAGTGGCTGAGCGCCAACGCCCGCGCTGTTCGCCAGGAGCTCAGCCGTCGCCTACCGCCCTGTGTGCCGGCGGACACCGGCGGTCTACAGGGGGGCAGACCAAGTACGGGAGAAAGGGGACAGTGGGCTGCTGAGCTGCTGGTCAGAGGGGTGTTCCACGGATGATGTGACCCTCCGCTCGGGTTTGATTGCGGTTTGGTGACCAAGTCCTCTGTTGGAGTTGATCGTCGCTACGGTTTCGGCGTCTGAACGCCGCGATCGAGGCGAGGGAATGCCTTGGGATGACGTGGATCGAGCGGACCGCCTATCCGCAGTTCAAGCGGCTGACGTCGGCGCGGGTGCTGCACGTGTTCTTCACGCCTTCACCGGAAGAGGTGGACTGGGCGCCCGGAGTCGTGCTTCGCGCTGGTGCTGGCGTTGAAGTGCTTCCAGAAGATGGCGCGCTTTCCGTCCCCGGCTCAAGAAGCCCGCCCAGCGGGCCACCTGGTCGCGGCTCAGGGTGACTGTAGGTAGTCAGTCATGTCAGGTGCACTGCCTCGGTACTACCGATCTGAGCGCGGTGGCCGCGGACGAGCCGGTGTCGTGGGTGGCGGTCGATGAGGATCTCGGGCTGCATGTTGAGGCGTGCGCGTACTTGGCGGGGCTGCGCGGGGACCGACGCCGTCCTGACCGTTCGAGGCTCCAAGTTTGGCAGGTCCCTGCTGGTCCCGCTGTACCCAACCACCACCAACCACCTGCGCGATAACGCCCGACGCCGCGACGAACCTCTGCCCCGCCCGATCCCCCGGGAGTTCGCGATTGCTGAAGTGCTCTCATGGGGGAACCCGCGCACCGAGGTCTTTAGCTGTGCCATCTCACGACATTGGTTCCTCGCTGCGGGCGTAGGACGCGAGGCGTTGGGCGAGCCCGATGACGAGGTTGCGCAGTTCATCGGGGCGCTCGATGACGAACGGACGGTCGAGTGAGGCGAGTACCGGAGGCAACCAGTCGAGCCGCTCCACCCGCAGCTCGACGCGCAGCCAGCGCTCGGTCGCCCGGTCCTCGCCTGCCACGGGCGCGTACTCCTCCAGGCTCGCGACGCTGGCGGGAAGGCGGGCACGGATCTGCCCGACCGTCCCGTGGATCCGCAAGGTCACCTCATGCCGGTACTCAGCCGTGGCGAACGCTGACAACACACGCTGTGCCGGATCGGGACCCACGGGCGCCTCGAATGAGCCGGGCAGGGTCCTCGCGTCTGCGATGCGATCGAGCCGGAAGGTTCGGTCCTCGCCGATCTGGGCGTCCTTGCCCGTGACGTACCACCGGCCCGCATGGGCGACGATCCCGTACGCGTGTAGCGTGCGTTCGCTGCGCCGGCCGTCGCGGTCGGTGTATCTGATCGAGACCGGTCGGCGGTGGCGTACCGCATCGGCGATGGTGAGCAGGACGCCGGCGTCCGGGGTGGCGGACTCACCGGGCTGATCCGTGAAGGCGAGAGCTTCCAGGAGCGTGTCGAGCCGGCGGGCGACGTGCTTGGGCAGCACCCGCCGGATCTTCGCCGATGCCGTCTCGCTTGCCGTGTGCTGCGTCGTCGTCAACCCTGCTCGTCGGCCGGCGACCAGGCCGAGCAGCACGGCCAACGCCTCGTCGTCGCTGAGCATGAGCGGAGGCAAGCGGTACCCGGGGGCGAGCCGATACCCGCCGTAGCGGCCGCGCACCGATTCCACGGGCACGTCCAGGTCGATCAGCTGGTCCACATACCGCCGCACGGTGCGCCCTTCGACGCCGAGCCGGTCGGCGAGTTCGGCCACCGTCCGGGTGCCGCCCGACTGCAGCAGCTCCAGGAGTGTCAGCACGCGGCCGGTGGGTCGAGGCATGTTCGCAGCCTAACGCGAATACAGGACCGATTCTGTCCACTATTTCTCCTAATCTGCGACGTGCACGCCTGCAGCACAGCCAAGGAGATTCCCATGGACTTCGTCTCGATCCGCATCATCACCAGCGACGTAGCGCGCCTTGTCGAGTTCTACGAGCGAGCCACAGGGGCGCGGGCGACGTGGGCCACCGAGGACTTCGCCGAACTCAAGACCCCCAACGCCACCCTCGCGATCGCCAGCACCCGCACCGTCCCACTGTTCGCCCCGGGCTCTGCCCGCCCGGCGGACAACCAGAGCGTGATCATCGAGTTCCGCGTCGACGACGTGGACCGCATTCACCAGAACCTGACCGGCTTCGTCACCGACTTCGTCTCCGAGCCCACCACGATGCCCTGGGGCAACCGGTCGCTGCTGTTCCGCGACCCCGACGGCAACCTCGTCAACTTCTTCACCCCCGTCACCCCGGCGGCCATCGAGAAGTTCGCACGTTGACGCCAGGCACAGCCGCTCACGCGGGAGCCTTGAGATCCCAGGGCTCCCGATGAACGTGTCCGCCGAGTCCAGGAGCGCCAACAGCAGGGGCACCGGAACGCACCGCTGACCCCCGAGGGACGTCTGCGGTTGTGCCTGCGGATCGACGCTGGCCGGCCGATCGCGCACATCGCTGCCGAGACCGGGCTATCGCGCCGCTGCCTGGCCAAGTGGCACGCCCGCTGGCGCGCACACGGCGAGAACGGCCTGCTTGACCAATCCTCCCGCCCCGCCACGAGCCCGGCCCGCACCCCCCGAGGACATCGCTGACCTGGTGGAGGCATTGCGGCGGCAGATCAAGCATGGGCCCGCGCGGCTCGCCGTCGACCTTCAGCGGCTGCACGGCGTCACGGTCGCGCCGGCGACTGTCCACCGCATCCTGGTGAGGAGAGGACTCAATCGGCTCCGTAACCTCGACCCGCCGACCGGCGAGCTGCTGCGCGAGGTCGTCCGCTACGAGCACGGCCGGGTCGGCGACCTGGTCCACGTCGGCATCAAGAAGCTCGGACGCATCCCGACCGGCGGCGGCTGTCGGATGCTCAGGCAATCGGGGTGTTCAGCCCGTCGATCCAGAACCGGCCCTGATAGGCGTGTGGGCGACCGCCCCGGGTCTCGTCGTAGCGGCCGTCGGCGGTGAGCTCCTGGTGCAGGAAGTCCTTCCGGTCGATCCAGACGCCGACCCGTGGGCTGCCGGGCAGGTCCGGTGCGGCCGGGATACCCGCCTCGGGGGCGGTGGTCCGGCCCGGGGCGGCGGTGCCCGCCCACAGGACGGGCCGGCCGGCCGCGACCAGTGCGCGGACCTGCTCCGGCCGGGACATGAGGGTGGCTACCGCGCTCGGCACATCGGCAGCGAGTTCGTCGGGCACCACCAGAAAGTCGGTGGTGTTACCCGGGGTCAGCGTCGCGACGTACTCCGAGCGGCGGCCGCGTCCGCCGGCCAGCGCGACGGTGTCCACGACGGCGGGGACGACGGTCATGCCCGTGCAGTCGACGACGATGGCGTTGTCGTCCTCCGCAGCGGTGACGATGGCGGGGCCGACCCCCACGATCAGGGAACCGACGAACAGGATGTCGGCACTCACGGTCCCGATCAGCGGGAGCGCCGGTGCTGCTACGAGGAGATGCTCGGCAGTTGCAGCAGCTGCGTGACCATCAGGTTCGTCGCGCGGCGGAATCGGAACCAGGCCGCCGTATCCCCAGGTGCGCGGGCCCCCATGGTCGGCCCCGCTGGCCCGCAACGGGCACCAAGGGCGGCTCGGACAGGCTGCCGGTGCGGAGAATGACGAGTCGGAGCCCCCATCCAGTGGTGGTGATGTCGCAGCCACCAGCGGGAGGGATGTGGTCACGACCTCGCACGTTCCGGGTGGCCGCATCCGGGGGACTCGCCTATTTCGGCACCCTGATTTCGCTGCGCCGTTCCGCTCGCGACGGTGGGTGCGCCGCCCCCAGGAAGCCCGCACCTGGGGAGACGGCGGCCTGGTTGCCACCGGCCGCTGCGCCAACCATGGAGCCATGACCAGCAACGACACGCCCCGCGACCCTCACCCGTACGTCGGGATGTGGGTGACCGCGGACGGATTCATCCGCCAGGAACTGCTGCCGAACGGCCACTACGACGAGGCCCGCGGAAACCGTCAGAGCGCCTATACCGGCCGCTACACCGTCACCGGCAACCACATCGACTACGTCGACGACACCGGCTTCACCGCCACCGGCGACATTCGCGACGGCGTTCTCTTCCACGAGCTCCTGGTGCTCTACCGCGAGGGCGACGAGCGCGCCCGGCAGGGAGGCATCCTGCCGCGCGGCTGATAGGTCACGCGGAATTCAGGTCTGTCTAGACAACGGTGTATCTCGATCTTGAATGGTTCTATCGGGTGGTCGGGGTCAGGCGGCCCTCGAAGGTGATGGCGAAGGCGTTCAGGGCGGCTTTCCAGCGGGTGATCCAGCGCCTGCGGCCCTTGCCCGTCGGGTCCAAGCTCATAATCGCCATGTAGACGCACTTGAGCGCGGCCTGCTCGTTCGGAAACTGGCCGCGCGCCTTGACCGCCCGCCGGATGCGGGCGTTGACCGACTCGATGGCGTTGGTCGAGCAGATCACCCGGCGGATCTCGGTGTCGAAGTGGAGGAAGGGCACTGTAGCGGCGGCGCCCCGTCGCGGAGTCCCCACGTAAGGGAGTCGTCATGCGGTTGTTGAAACAGCTCGTGCCTGTCGCGGTGGTCGCCTTCGCCGGCGATCAGGTCGGGACGTGGAGCGCATGATCGTCAGTTTTTCGTGTCGAGTTGGATGTGCTCGATGTCTTCGTCCAGGAAGGTGGTCAGGTCCTGGGCTTCGGCGTGGACGGCTTCTTGTTCCGGGGCGGTGAGGGGCCGGAGTGGGCTGATGTCGAGTTGGTGGTTGCGCACGGTCCAGGTGGCGGTGACGCGTCCGTCGACGAGGACGGTGCGGTGGCCTGCGACGGACAGACCGAGGTGGGGGGCGTCGATGATGCGGCTGCGGTCGTGGTAGCCGAGGATGGCGTTGTCGAAGGCCGGGAGGAACCGGACGGGGGCGGGGGTGTCGGGGTGGGGGCGGGGTGCGTCGGGCAGATCGAGCAGTTCGCGGCCGCGTTCGTCACGGAAGACGACGAGTTCTTCCCGGGCGGCTTTGACAGCGGCGGGAAGGCCGGCGAGGCCGCACCAGGCGCGTAGGTCCACGCTGGCGGCGGGCCGTAGGCGGCGAGGTAGCGGCGCAGCAGCTGCTGCCCGACGGGATCGCCGTCCCCGTCGGGCAGGGGGTCGATGTCCCGTCGCAGCCAGGTGGTCAACGGCAGGTTGCGTACACCGGCGCGCTGTTGCCACAGGCCGCGGGGCGGCAGTTGGGCCATGGGGATGAGGGCTGCGACGAGCAGCTCGCCTAGGACCCGGCGTGGTGGGCCGGGCCAGCGTTCTTCGACGGCTTGTACGAGCTCCCTCATGGTGCGGGGCTGTTGGTCGGCCATGACCGTGCGGCCCGCGGCGGCGACCTCGTCCAAGTCGATGCCGGCCAGTTCGCGTCGGTAGGTGCCCAGCACGCGCTGGCGCAGCATGGTGTCGTGGCGGGCTCGCCAGGCGAGCGCGTCGTCGGAGGTGACGAGGTGGACGGTGCGGCGCATCAGGTGGGTGCGCACCACGGTGCGATTGGTCAGCGCATCGTCCAGCTGTTGGGGCTTGAAGTCGGATAGACGTGACCACAGCCCGATGAACGGTTCCTGGGGCTCTTGCGCCTGCAGGCCGCACAGGTGGGCCACCGCCTCGGGCACGGATGTGTCGCTGCGCGTGAGCAGGTGCTGGCGGGCGAGGGTGGCGCGGTTGAGGGTGCGGCTGTCGAGGACGGTCATGGAGTTCTCAGGCTGCGGCTCGCTCGTAGGGCGGGCGTCGGCGCAGGTCGGTGAGGGCGACGGAGAGGGGATTGTACGAGACGTCCAGAGGGCTGATGTCGGTGCCAGGCGGGACGACGGTGTCGATCTTGTCAAGGATGTCGTCGCCCAAGGAAAGGGTGGAGCCGGCGAGCAGGTTGTTGAGCTGGTCCATGGTGCGCGGGCCGATGATGGCGGCAGTGACGTCGGGGTGGCTGATGGCGAAAGCCATGGCCAGGTGCGTGAGAGGGTGGCCGGCTTCCTCGGCGATGGTCAGCAGTTGCTCGACGGCATCAAGCTTGCGCTCGTCGGTGAGGTGCTTCGGGACCCACCGCATGCGCGGGTTGTCGGGCTGCTGTGGAGTGTTCTTGCGGTAGCGGCCGGTGAGCAGTCCCATGGCCAGCGGGCTCCACACCAAGACGCCCAGGCCGTATCGGCGGCAGGTGGGCAGCACCTCGCGCTCGATGCCACGGTTGAGCATGGAGTAGGTGGGCTGCTCGGCGCGCAGGCGGTGCAGGCCGCGCTGCTGGGACACCCACTGGGCTTCGACGATCTCCGAGGCCGGCAGGTTGGAGGAGCCGATCGCGCGGACCTTCCCGGCATGTACAAGGTCTGTGAGCGCGGAGAGGGTCTCCTCGATGTCGGTGTGCGGGTCGGGGTGGTGGATCTGGTAGAGGTCGATGTAGTCGGTCTGCAGCCGCTTCAGCGAGCCCTCGACCGCCTGGATGATCCAGCGCCGGGAGCTGCCGCTGCGGTTGGGGCCGTCACCCATCGGCCCGTTGAACTTGGTGGCCAGCACGACCTCATCGCGGCGACCTTTGAGTGCCTTTCCGACGATCTCCTCGGTCTCGCTGTAACCGTAAACGTCGGCAGTGTCGATGACATTGATGCCCGCATCCAGCGCACGGTGGATCATGTCCACGCAGTCGCCGTGGTCCGGATTGCCCATCTTGCCGAACACCATGGTGCCCAGGCAGTAGGCGCTGACTTCGATGCCGGTCTGTCCCAGCTTCCGCATCCGCATGGTGACCCACTTCTTTTCGCTGTTGTACGTGTTCGGTGCCTGCGCTGTCCGGGCCCCGTGTGGCTGCGGCGGCCCGGACGACACAGGCATGTCAGGCCGGTTGGTTTCAGCCGTTGTAGGGGGCGGTGACGTCCAGGACCCAGGTGACGCCGAAGCGGTCGGTGAGCATGCCGTACAGCGGCGCCCACTGCGCAGGCTCCAGCGGACGCACGATGGTCGAGCCCTCGGCGAGCTTGCCCCACAGGGCGCTGATGTCCTCGGCGTCGTCACCGCGTACGGAGACGAAGAACGGGTTTTCGCCCTGGTTCCAGGGCAGGTGCGAGGGCACGTCGTAGGCCATGACGTGGAAGCCGTTGTCGCCCGCCACCTCGCCCCACATCACCCAGTCCGCCTCACTCTCGTTCTGCACGGCGCCCGCGTCCTTGTAGGTGACCGCGACAGTACGTCCGCCGAAGACGGACTGGTAGAAGTCCAGCGCCTCACGTGCAGTGCCCCGGAAGTTCAGGTGAGTGGTGGTCGTAACAGACATGACGTGCTCCTTGCTTCGCGTGACGAATACGCCGCCGACCGGCCAAGCCCAAGTGGCGGTCGCCGTGACCAGGAGCGATGCCTCCCGAACGGCTCGTATGCCACCATGCCGGAGGTAAAGGACAGGTTGTGTCCTGTACTGCGAGAATTGGATGTCATGCAGAAAACGTCCTCCAGGCTGCTCGCGCTGCTCTCGCTGCTGGAAACGCAGCGTGCCTGGTCCGGCGAGGATCTCGCCGAGCGTCTGGGCATCACCTCGCGCACCGTGCGCCGTGACATCGACCGCCTGCGCGAACTCGGCTACCTGATCAGGACCGTCAAAGGACCAGCCGGCGGCTGGAGCCCGGCGCTCACATGCCACCCATGTTGTTCGACGACGACCAGTCCGTCGCCCTGCAGACCGCAGCCACCGTCACCACCGTCGCCGAAGACGCCACTCGCGCCCTGGCCACCCTGCGCCAGGTCATGCCGTCCCGCCTACGACACCGCATCGACCTGCTGCGCATCACCGCCGTCCAACCGCCCGCGGCCCGCGACACCTGTCAGGTCGACACTCAGGCCCTGGTGGACCTGAGCCGCGCCATCCACGCCCGCGAGGAACTGCGCTTCGACTACACCCCAGGCCCGAGCACCTCAGCCGGCAACGTCCGCCGCGTACAACCCCACCACCTGGTCACCTGGCGTAATCGCTGGTACCTCGTGGCCTGGGACGTCGACCGCGAGAACTGGCGCACCTTCCGCGTCGACCGCATCCGGCCCTGCACACCCACCGGCCCCCGCTTCACCCCGCGCGAACTCCCCGGCGGCGCGACACGGGCAACGCCCGTAACGGCAGCCGGTCCAAGAGGTACTGACCGACGTCGGGCCGGTGGAGATCAGCCTGCCGCGGGATCGGGACGGCAGTTTCGAACCGAAGATCGTGCGCAAGCGGCAGCGGCGCCTGTCCCTTTCCAGGGCGGTGGCGGGCGTCGATCATGCGGCTTTCGTCATGTGGACCAGGTCCACGCCAGGCTTCAGCGTTTCGTGGCGCTCCTCGATGTAGCCCAGGCGTTGGTATAGGCGGATGTTGGCCGTGCTCAGGTGGCCGGTGAACAGCGTGAACCGCTCGACTCCGACCGGTGCCCGCCGCTCCAGCGCGCCGAGCAGCCGAGTGCCGATCCCTTGGCCCTGCGCGTCGGGCGCGACGGTGATCCGGCCGATGCGCCAGACGCGTCCTCGCGCCGGGCGCGGGCGGCGCCGATGATCCGGCCGTCGCGTACGGCCTTGACGGCGACCGAGTCGGCCAGCTCGGCTCGCAGCTCATCGTGGCTCTGGACCAGGGCTGGCAGGGAGAAGTTGCCGTAGAGCCGACCCTCGGTCACGTACGCGGCCCGCTGCAGGGTCAGGATCTCCCCGGAGTCCGCCGGCTCGACGGGAAGGATCGATATCTCGCGCATGAGGCGAAAGCGTAGTCGTAGCGGCCTTCACTCAAACCATGATCATTCGAGGGGAGACGCCGGACGAGAGTCGCCGCAGTGGTTCGCGAGATCGATCTCAGTACGCTGAGGCCAGCGTCCCGTCCGGCGCTGATAGTGCGGGTGGTCCGGCCGACCGCCGCACAGCAGCGAGGGCCCGGCGCCATCTCCGTCAGGTGCCGGGCCCTCGCGTAGAGGGTCGAAGTCCTCGTCCGACCCAGGCGGCCAGACCGGATAACGAGGTGGGTGGTCGACAGCTCCAGCACATTTGAGGTGCTTGATCCTCCAGAGGCTCGCGCCAAGCTCACTCGCGCCGCGGCGCGGGCGGTGACGGAGGTCTGTCGGGAGGAGTGACAGAGCTCTATCGGGAGGATCCGAGCTGTACGGCGATCCTGATCAGGCTGGCCAGGGCTGGTGAGCGGCTATGCGTGGGCCAGGCGATGTGTGTGACGACGGGGGGCGCGTCGGTCAGAGGGATGGCGGCGTGCTCGGACCACAGCCAGGCGCGCGCGGATTCCGGCAGGACCGCGACGGTGCGGCCCAGGGCGACCAGTTGGGCCAACTGCGTCTGGTCGTGGATCTCGGGGCCTGGGCCGGGCGGGTAGATGCCGTGTCTGGGCCAGCGTGCTGGTGGGAGGTCGGGGAGGTCGCTGATGTCGGCCATGGACAAGGTTTCGCGCGCGGCGAGGGGGTGTCCGGCGGGCAGGACGGCGAGCTGACCCTCAGCCATGAGTTCCTCGCTGTCGAACCCGGCGAGGGAGTTGAACGGCACATGCATGAGCGCGACGTCGGCGCTGCCGTCGCGCAACCGTGCTTCCTGGTCGCACATGCTGCACTGCAGGACCTCGACCTCGGCGGCGTCGGGCTGGGCCGCGTAGGCGTCGAGGAGCGTCTGGAGCAGTTCGTGAACTGCGGCGGTCTTCACCGCCAGCACCAGACGGTTGCGCGCGCCGCCCGGGTTGTCGGCTCCGCCGGCGCGGCGGGTGCGGCGGGCGGCGGCGGTGGCCGCGTCGAGTGTCGCGCGGCCCTCGGACAGCAGCACCTGCCCGGCATCGGTCAGCGCGACGCCACGGCGGTTGCGTTCCAGGAGGCAGACGCCGAGGCGCCGTTCGAGCTGCTGGATCGCGCGCGATAGCGGCGGCTGGGCCATGCCGAGGCGTTCGGCGGCCCGGCCGAAGTGCAGCTCCTCGGCGACGGCCACGAAGTATCTCAGCTCGCGAGTCTCCAAGGTGTCCACGGCCACAGCGTACGCCAGCGATACCCACCGGGTATGACAGCGAACTCGATCAGTGTTGGCCGGCGCGCCCACCTGGGAGCGAGCCTGGACGGCATGAACGAAACGAAGATCGCTCTTGTCACTGGCGCGAACCAGGGAATCGGATACGCGATCGCCAACGGGCTCGGAGCCCTCGGATACCGCGTGGCCGTCGGAGCGCGGGACGCGGGTCGGCGCGAGACCGCCGTCGAGAAGCTGCGCGTCGCCGGGGTCGACGCGTTCGGCGTGCCGCTGGACGTGACCGGCGACCGGAGCGTCGCCGGCGCCGCGGAGCTGATCGAGCGGGAGGCCGGTCGGCTGGACGTGCTGGTCAATAACGCGGGCATCTCCGGACAGATGGGTCCGGGCTGGGTGCAGGACCCGACCACGCTCGACCTCGACCTGGTCCGCACGGTCGTGGAGACGAACGTCATCGGCGTGATCCGGGTGACGAACGCGATGCTCCCGCTGCTGCGGCGCTCGTCCTCGCCGCGCATCGTCAACATCTCCAGCAGCGTCGGCTCCGTGACCAGGCAGGCCGACCCGGACATCGAGATCGGTCCGGTCATGGCGGCCTACGCGCCGTCGAAGTCGTTTCTCAACGCCGTGACCGTCCAGTACGCCCGGCAGCTCGCCGATACGAACATCCTGATCAACGCCACCTGCCCGGGCCTGGTCGCGACCGCCTTCACCGGCTTCCACGGCCCCCGCACCCCCGAGCAGGGCGCGGCCACTGCGATTCGGCTCGCCACGCTGCCCAACGACGGCCCGTCCGGCGCGTTCTACGAGGACGAAGGCGTCGTCCCCTGGTAAAGGATGATCCCTGACCGCAGGTCGGGGCGGACAGGTCGGCATCGATGTCGAGGGAGAGGCAGCAACACAGTTACCTGAACAGCGTCCAACGATGCTGACCCCCAGAACCGAACAGGGCGGCTCCCAATCCGGGACCGCCCTTCGCTATGCAGTGCACAGGACTTCGGAAATCAGTGCGATCATGAGCGTGGACCCGACGGGCAAGGGCCGCAAGCGCTGGATCACCCGCTGGAAAGCCGCCCTGAACGCCTTCGCCATCACCTTCGAGGGCCGTCTGACACCGACCACCCGATAACTAATCAAGATCGAGATACACCGTTATCTAGACAGACCCGGAACGGGATGCCGACGGCGCGAGTTGCAGTACGCCAGCCCGCAAAAACAGCTCAAGCCGCGTGTGCGCATTCGAACGTCCGGCGACGTCCGTGTGGCGACTACCGCTTCAGGCCATGGAACAACAGCTCGGCCATGACATGGCCATGGCTCGATGCTATAAGGGTCCGCGATCCGCGCACCGACGATCTGTGCAGCAAAGTCGCGACCGCGGCCGCATTCAGCGCGGCGGCGATCGCCTTTGCTATCGATCACCCCGCCACGTCGATGTCAGCGAGATCATCGTCCGTTCCACCGCCGGCCAGGCCCGAGCCGTTCGCCGTCCCCACTCCGAGCGATGGGCGGTGTCATCAGCTCGCGCAGGTAGCGGGAGGCGATTCTCCTTGGTGGTCGTGGGCCCATTTCGTATGCGCGTCAAATAGGAAGTCAGGTGTCGCTGAGAGCCCAGCCGGATTCTTCCTGCACCACCTGTGCGGACTCCCCTCGGTCGGCGCGGGACCGGAGTTCGGCGAAGGCAGCCGCGGTGGCACTCGCCGGCTCGGCCTGGTAGACGACCAGCTGCTGGTGCGGGGCATCGTTGACGGTGAAGGCCGAGAATTGGATCTCCAGAGCGCCGACCTCGGGGTGTGCGAGGTTCTTCGCCTGCTGGGTCTTGCCCTTCACCTCGTGCCTTGCCCACAGTTCGGCGAATTCGGGGCTCTTCGCGCACAGCGTGTCGACGACTTCGGTGATCCGCGGGAAATCGAGGTCGTATCCGTAGGCCGCGCGCAGTTCGGCCACGCACGAGTTCGCGGCTCCCTACAACGGCAAGCTGTGCTGCATGAGCACCAGCCTCGTCGGACCGGGGCCTGCACTGGACTCGCCTCAACGGCACCGTCTGGGATCCGCTCACCGTGGTCCCCGACATGCGGCAGCGACAGCGGGCCGGGCGAGGTCCCCTTTGACCACCTGGACCGTGCCGGGAAGGTGGGCTGTGTCGTGGCAGGGTGCCACGGTTGGCCGCCTCGCACCCGCTGTGCACCAGGGCCCAGAGCACGTCATCGATCCAGTCGACGCCGAAGTCGAAGGCGAACACGCCCTCCGACTGCCCGCGCCTGATCAGATCGGTCATCGATCTGGGAGATCGACCCTGGGGCGTCGGCGTCGGGCGACGTGTTGTCGAGCGCCTGGCAGCCGCCGTCTCCGCCTCCGGTGACCTCCTCCTGGATGCGGACGTTGCGTCGTGCCGGCCGGAGGTCGATCGGCCGGCACGGCGTTCAGCCGACGGTGGTGTCCCAGGCTTGCTGGCGTATCTCGAGGTATGGGGAATCACGCAGGTCTCGGATGATCTCCCGCCATGGGGGCGCCCAGTCGGTGTGTGCGCCGCCCCACTGGGTGAGCGTGATCGCGAACAAGGCGCCGGCCAGGTCGCCGCCGGCCGTCAGCCGCCGGATCGCGGGCAGTGTGGCGGCGGGCGGCACCTGCGGACGGCTCCGGTAGCTGTCGTACAGCTCGGCGGCTACCCGCTTGGCAGTCTGAGCCGCCAGGATCGGCCGGTTCCCCAGAAGGCCGGCCAGCGTACACAAGGCATCACCCAATTCCGCGTCCGATGTGGGGAGCAGGGCTATCGCCAGCCGCACCGCCTCGGTCAGCAGGAGCGGCCGGGTGGCGAGCAGGTCCATCGCGTCCTGGGCGAGCCGCCGCTGCCACGGCCGCTCCTCGTCCAGCATCGTGGCCAGGCTTTGAGCGATGGCGGTCACGCGCGTTCGCGCCGGCGCCCGCAGGTTCTCGCCGGGTACGGCGGCGGCCAGCCGGGCGAGCACGTCGAGCGTCCGGGACTGGATCGCCCCCGTCCGCAGCAGCGCCAGGAACACCTCCATGATCTGCCCGTCAACCCCCGGGTCGGCCACGGCCTCAAGGATCTCCTCGAAGCCGCCGCGGTACCAGTGCGCCCACAAACTGAACGCTTTCGACCCGCGGAAACGTACCCCGGGCAGGTCGGCGGACATGAGCAGCCGCCGTACGAGGTCCGCGTAGCCGGGGCGGGCGGCGGGAGCGTACTCCATCGGGTGGGCCTGGAAGAGCGTGCGCAGGATCACCTCGTCGGCGTACCTGCCGGGGGTCTCCATCAGGGCGGCCAGGGTGCGCGGGTCCTCGAGCATGCCGCGCAGCACCGCGGCCACGGTCGCGCGTACGTCCCGATGCAGGCCGGGGTCCGCCCATGCCCGCAGCAACACCTCCACCGCGCCCGGCGGGCGGTCGCGGCCGAGCCGGCGGGCGGCCAGCTTGCGCAGGGTGATCTTGCTTTCGGGGGCGGTCAGCGCCTGCTCCAGGAACGGGCCCAGCCGCGACGGGGCGCCGGACCGGCAGGCGCGCGCCAGGGCGATCACCGCGACACGGGAGGCCGGGCCGCCGGCGTGCCGCAGGAGCAGGGGCATCGCGTCGGCGCCCGCCATGGCCATGACGGCGGCCTCGGCCAGCACTGTGTTCTCGTGGTCCGCCCAGGTGGCGAGGAGGTCGAGCCTGCCGCCGACCCGTCCGAACGCCTGGACCGCCGTCGCCCGGACGGAGACGGGCAACCGCTCGTCGCCGACGGTGGCGGCGAGCTTGGCGCGTACGCGATCGCGCTGGTCAGGGGTCCATCGGCGGGCCTCACCCTCGACGACTGGCGGCACCCACGAGGGGTCGGCGAACCGGCCGCCACAGTCGTGCTCGAGCAGCGGCAGGAGGAGATCAGTACGGCGCCGCGCCACCACACACCACACGGCGGGCAGCGTCACGGCGGACGGCTCCTCCAGAACGAGCCCGACGATCCGCTCCATCCGCCCGTCACCCGCTCGCACCGGCCGCTCGGCCGCGCCGGGTTCCGGCGGTGGGGTCCTTCGGTGGCGGCCGGGTCGGTGGGACAGCCATAGGTCGGCGGCCTCGCGGGCGAGAGGCTCCGGTGCCTGGCAGATGGCGGCGCGCAGGTCGTCCTGCAGTTCGGCCAGCGCCCAGCCGCGTCGGCCGAGCGTGTGGGCGAGGGCCACGGCCATGGCGAAGTCCCCCCGCTCGTGCGCCGCCCGCAGGTGCGGCCGCAGCAGCGCGAGCAGGTCGTGCTCCTGCCCCATGCGCAGCACCCGGTCCAGCTGATGCTGATCCGTGGGCGTGCCGGGAAAGCCACGATCACGACGGCGGCGACGGGCGGGGGCGGGCCGACGTGTGTCAGGGTGGGGCACGAGCGCTGGGAGCCCCGCCGCGCCGTACCGGGCCACCAGCGATGCGTATACGCCCATCCCCCACGAGACCAGCGCGGGCGCGAGGGCCGGGTCGTGGTGCCGCAGCACCCGGCCGGCCAGGCTGCGCAGCGCCTCCCGGGTGTCAGGGGAGGAGTCCGGCGCCTCGGCCGCGGCGGTGGCGATGCGGCCCAGCGTGGCGGCGAAGGAGTCGTCGAGCAGCGCGGGCGGCACCTCCAGCAGCGCGGTCAGCAGGTCCCGGCGAAGCGGGTCCCGTTCGTTCACGGTGCGCAGGGCCAGCTCGGCCAGGAGGTCATGGAGCAACGCCCGGTTCCGCGTGCGCGCCGTGCACCGTACCAGCAGCGTCCTGGCCAGTCCGCGCCGCCGTGGATCCCCTCCGACGGCCGCCTCGCGCAGCGGGCCGACCGCCTCCTCGTACGGCAGATGGCTGGTGAGCTCCAGCGGGATATCCGGATTGTCCAGGTGGGAGCGGGCTGAGTGCCACACCGAGGCGTGCCAGTCGAGTATGCGCCTGGCCTCGGCCGCCGCCGGCTCGGGAGGCAGGCATCCGAGCAGCCGCATCGCCCACAGCCGGCCGGCTCTGCCCTGCGCCTGCGCGGCCGCCTCGAAGATCGTGGCCCGGCGGGCGGGCGGCAGCCGGCGCAGCACCGTGTCGAAGCGATGATCGACCGAGGCGAGCCGCAGCAGTTCGGCGTCCGACGCCGAGCTCAAGTGGCGAAGCAGCGCTTTCGGCGGTTCTTCCCAGAGAGGGGAGGCTTCGGCGATGAACAGCCTCCTGGCGCGTACGGCGTCCGCCCTGAACAGCGCGTTGGCGACCGCGCCGGGAAGCTGGGCGAGAACGTCACGCAGGTCGTACCGTTCCAGCAGTGCCATCATCCGGTCCGGTTCGGAGAGCGCGGCAAGCTCCACGCCCGCGCCCCGGCGGCGCCACCAGGTCCACGGGCGCACGCCGGTGGCCAGTTCCTGCTCGGCCACCGCCATGATCGCGCCCGCATGCCGCTTGGCCATCGTCGTCCAGGACGTCACCGCGTGGGCCAGCTCCGGCAACCATCGCGGGACCGCCGCGGATCCGCAGGCCGGCAGCAGCGCGGCCGCCTCGCGGTCGCCCCATCGGGCGCGCACGTCCGGCAACAGCGCCTCTGCCAGCGCGTGCCGGCGGCCGTGCACCAGCGTACGGTACAGCGCGCGCCGCAGGTCGGCGGGCGCGTCGTCGAGCGCGGCCCGCACCGCCGGATCCGGTACGGGCAGCGTGCGCACGGCACGTAGGGCCGAGCGCCGCAACCTCATGTCGGGTCCGGCGAGAACCTTCTCGATAAAGCCGAGGTCGCGGGCCGCCATGGCGAGATGCAGTGCCGTGTGCCGGGCGTACTCGTCCCGCGCCGACAGCTCGTCCAGGAGAACACGCAGATGGGGGGTGCCGGCCAGGCGGCGGGCGTGCAGCGCCAACGCCCGCGCGCGCCGTGGGTGGGGAAGAGGTGCGAGACGCGCCAGCAGCGCGGTCGCGGGGAGATCGATCTCGAGGGCCGGCTCTTCGACCGGCTCCATGGGCCTCAACGGCCTGGGCGGAGAACGCCCTTTCCACTAGTCATGCCGACGATGGTGACCCAAGATCCCCTTGCCGCGCAACTCCGCCCGAGCCTCCTGCCCGCCCGGCGGCGCGCATGAGTACCGCCTCGCGAAAGGTCGCGCTGTTGCGCGGCCAGGGCGCCACTCCCCCGCGGCTACTGCCGCGACTTCCCTGCTGTCCTGTGAACCGGGCGGCCCATGACCACGTCGTCCAGGACATGAAGCGAATCGTCGCGCTCCTGCTCCTCGTCGCCGGCTGCGGAACACCCCTGGCGGACGCCGCCGAGCCCACCTATACCTGCCATGACCGGCCGATTCCGCTGGACGTGATGAGCACCGGCCGCCCGGCGACCCAGCTCGGCCCCGACGGGCGGGCCGCGCTCAAGGGGCACGAGGTCCGCCCGGTCAAAGACCTGGACAAGTGGCGCATCGTCGAGGAGGCCGGCGAGCGCGTGGCCCTCATCAAGGAGTTCGACGAGCCGGAGGAGCGCGGGAGGGCGACGGTCACCCATGACTTCCTGGTGGTCGAGCGCTTCGGCCCGCCGGCCGCGGACGGCCGACCGAGCTGGCACATGCGCAGCTCGGGCGGCTGCAACCTGCAACGGGACTTGGGCGACCTGGGTGTCGCCGAGGTCGCCCTCGACCCGGCGAAACCGGCCATCGGCAACAGCCTCCACCTGCTGGTGACCGAACAGGCCTGCGCCAGCGGGCAGTCGGCCGACGGGCGTATCCGGGTGGTCGGCCTGGAGGAGACGGACCGGGACGTACGCCTGGTCATCGGCGTCGAACGCGCCCCGGGCGACCTCCACAACTGCCTGGGCAACCCGGCCACGCCGTACACGGTCGAACTGAGCCGGCCGCTCGGCGACCGCGTCCCGCGCGACGCCGGCCTGCACCCCATGCGCGAGATCGTGAAACCCTAGGGCGGACGGCCGTCGGCGTCGCGAGCGGCGGCCGGCGGGTGAGGTTCCTGAGCTTTCTCACTCGGCCGGGCCATGTCTCGGTGCTGCACGGACGTGCGCGCGTTCGCCTTGTTTGCCGATGAGACTCAGGAACTCGACGGGACCGGCGCTGGTGGCCCCGAACCAGTGCGGGGTGCGCGTGTCGAACTCCGCGGCCTCCCCCGGCTTGAGGGTGAGGTCGTGTTCTCCGAGCACAAGGCGGAGTGTTCCGTTGAGGACATAGGCCCAGTCGTAGCCCTCGTGGGTGCGCAGATCAGGTTCGGCGTCGTCGCTTCCGCTCGGGAGGACGAACTTGTATGCCTGGATTCCTCCGGGTCTACGGGTCAGCGGCAGGATGACCGAGCCGTCGCTGCATGGGATGGGACGCAGATTGATGCGGGGGTCGCCGGTCGGCGGCGCATCGACGAGCTCGTCGAGTGTGACCCCGTAGGCGCGAGCAAGCGGAAGCAGCTGCTCCAGCGTGGGACGTCGCAGGCCTGCCTCGAGCCTGGACAAGGTGCTGGTAGAGATGCCGGTCTCCGCCGCGAGGTCGGCGAGCGTGACGTCTCGTTGCAGCCGAAGGCGTTTCAACCTCGGTCCGACGGCGTCAAGAGTGTGATCAATGGCTTCATCCACCACTCCATTTTGCCATTCGGCAACAAGGTTTGCGCATCCGCCATCTCTGTCAGCACCATGAAGAACGCCGAGGGGGCGCACGCCGGCGGACCTGTCGGCATGTGGCCGCGACGAGGTCACGCTAACGAGGGGGGACGACCTATGACGTACGAATTCGACAAGGACTTCTGGGAACGACACTGGCAACAGGGACGAGCTGGGGGCTCTGGATCCATGGGCGGCAACCCGCCCAATCCTTACCTCGCTCGTGAGACCAGTGGCCTGACCCCGGGCACGGCGCTGGATGCCGGGTGCGGCGGCGGTGCCGAGGCGATCTGGCTTGCCTCCCACGGCTGGCACGTCACCGCAGCCGACATCTCGCCCGAGGCCCTTGCTCGCGCCGCCGAGCGCGCCGCGACGAGCGGCGCCCCCGAGCGCTTGCGGTGGGTCGAGGCGGATCTGAGCGTCTGGAGCCCGGGCGCGCAGTTCGACCTGGTCATGACCCACTACGCCCACCCGGCGATGCCCCAGCTGGAGTTCTACGACCGCATCGCCGGATGGGTGGCCCCCGGCGGCACGCTGCTCATCGTGGGGCACCTGCACACCCCAGGCTCTACCGGCCACGGGCACCACCCTCCCGCCGAAGCGTCGGCCACCTCCGCGGCCATCACCACGCGCATGGACGACACGGAGTGGGAGATCGTCACCGCCGAAGAGCACCTCCGCACGCTCACCGGTCACGGGGGCCGAGCGATCCCCCTCCGCGACGTCGTCGTGCGCGCCACCCGACGCCGGTGATCACGCCATCCGACAGCGCCAGGGCCCGCCGCTCCGGCGCCGATCCCCCTTGTCTTCTTGAGAGGAATCCCATGAGTACGAACTCAGGAGCTTCGACCATCCAAGACCCACGACAACGACGAATGATCTTGGTCGGGGTCTGCGTCGCGCTCATGGCGGTCATCGCTTCGGTGTCCGGACTGAACGTCGCCCAGCCAGAGCTCACCGTCGCGTTCGACGCCTCGCAAACCGAGGTCTTGTGGTTCATCAACATCTACACCATCAGCCTGGCCGCGTTGCTCCTGCCGCTCGGCGCGATGGGCGACCGGTGGGGCCGCAGGCCGATGCTGCTCGCAGGCCTGCTCGTCTTCGGAACAGCGAGTGCGGCGGCCGGCCTCGCCACCTCGTCCGAGATCATGCTCGCCGCGCGTTTCCTGAGCGGCGTGGGCGCGGCGATGATCATGCCGGTCACCCTCGCCGTCATCACCTCGACCTTTCCGGACGAGGAGCGTTCCAAGGCGATCGGCGTGTGGACCGGTGTCGCCGGCGGTGGAGGCATCTTGGGGATGTACCTGTCGGCTGTCCTGGTCGACCTGGCGAGCTGGCGGTGGCTGTTCGTCCTGCCGGTCGTGCTTGTCGTCGTCGCCATCGTCGTGGCGCTGCGATCCATCCCGAACTCGCGAGAGGCGCCAGGGCACGGGTTCGACGCCGTCGGTTCGCTGTCGTCCGTGGTCGCGGTGGTCGGGCTCGTCTTCTTCCTCCACGAGGGCCCCGAACGAGGCTGGACCGCGTCCGCGACGCTCCTGAGTCTCCTCGTCGGCGTCATCGCCGCTGCTGGTTTCGTGGCATGGGAACTGCGCCGACAGGCTCCGCTCCTCGACGTCCGGCTGTTCCGCGAGCGAGGCCTTTCGAGCGGTTCCGTGTCGCTCGTGACGGTCTTCGGCGTGCAGGCAGGGATCTTCGTGGTCCTCTTCCCGTACTTTCAGGCGGTGCTCGGCTGGTCCGGCCTTCGCTCCACCCTGGCGCTCATGCCGATGGCGCTGCTGATGATGTTCGCCTCCGGCCTCGCCCCGCGGGTGGCCGCGCGCATCGGCAGTCGCTCGACGATGGCCTCAGGAATCTTCCTGGGTGGCGCGGGGCTGGTCCTCATGGCCACCTTCGTCTCCGTCGACGGCGGCTACCTATCCATTCTGCCCGGCATGCTCGCCATGGGACTCGGCATGGGTTTGACGATGACGCCCTCCACCGAGGCCATCACCACCGCCTTGCCGCGTGAGCGTCAAGGTGTCGCCTCCGCGCTCAACGACGTCACCCGGGAGTTCGGCACCGCGCTCGGTGTCGCACTGCTCGGAGCGGTCCTGACCGCCGGCTACCGCAGCGCCATCGAATCCCGGCTCGACGGAGTGCCGGACGACGCCGCCCGCACCGCCCGCGAGGGTGTCGCCAACGCCCTCGCCACCGCCGACCGGGTCGGCCCCCAGGCACAGGCGCTGACCCGAGCCGCCCAAGAGTCCTTCGTCGACGGCTGGCAGCAGGCCATGTGGGCAGGCGCGGTGGTCATGGCGATCCTGTTCGTCTACGTGCTCGCACGAGGTCCACAACAACGGCCCGCGGGCCCGTAGCGCGACGTGGATTCCGGCGATCACGACCCGCACTGGACCTCCTGAACGATCACTGCGCGCACGGCATCTGGACGACGAGCTCGGTGGGGCCGCCCGGCGGGCTGTCGAGGCGGACCCTGCCGTCCAGGGCGGCGACCCGCCGGCAGATCCCGGCGATCCCGGTGCCGCGCGCCTCGTCGGCGCCGCCCCTTCCGTCGTCGGTGACCTCGATGGACAGCACGTCGTCAGCGCGCTCGATCCGGAGGGCCACCCGCGTGGCAGCGGCATGCTTGGTCACGTTCGTCAGCGCCTCGGCGATCACGTAGTAGGCCACCGCCTCCACGGTCGCCGGAAGCGCGCCCAGATCGGCGAGCTCGATGTGGACCGGCACGCTCGACCGCGCGGCCAGCGCCGTCAACGCCCCGTCGAGCCCGCGGTCGGCGAGAATCGGCGGGTAGATCGTCTGGAGCACCGCGCGGAGCTCGACCATCGCCTCCTCCGCCGTCTCGTGCGCCTGCGTGAGCAGCGCCGCGACCGTGTCCGGATCGTCGGCGAGCGACTCCTTGGCCATGCCCAACTGCATGGCGATGGCCACCAGGCGCGCCTGCGTCCCGTCGTGCAGATCGCGTTCGATCCGCTGGAGTTCCGCGCCATGGGCGTCGACCACGCCGACCCGGCTCCTGGTCAGCACGTCGACCCGCTCGGTGAGCCGCTCGCGGGCCGACGGCGCGAGCACCGCCAGGCACAGCCGCGCGTGGAGTCGCGCCAGCGTCGGGAGCACCCACCAGGCCGCCGCACCGAGGACGGCGATCTGAACAGAGCCCCCGACCAGCGCGGTCTCCCAATCGCCCACATGGACATCGAAGAACGGGAACAGGGTGGGACGCGTGTCGGCGGGGAACATCCACCACAATGGCAACGCCACCGCGGCGACCAGGATGTTGCCCAGGCACATCAGGGCGGCCAGCCCGAGCGGGAACCCGACGGCGACGTGCGCGAGCGCCCAGACGAGATCCCTCCGTCCGCCCGGCCTCCCGTCGACCGCAACGCCGAGCAGCCTGCCGGCCCGCTGACGGTGCCAGTCCGCCCAGCGCCGAGCCGCCCGCGGCGTGAGCAGCACCGGCAACGCGAGCGCTGTGACCACGGCGGTGGCCAGCGTGCCCAGTAGGTAGAGCGAGCCGGAGAACGCACGGTCACGCATGCGCACCTCCTCACGACGCCGTACGGAGATCATTATCCTTCACCTGTCCCCGCCGGACACTACAGCGGGCTGTACCAACGCGTGTGCGGCCAGCTGTATCGTGCCGGATGTTCGGCCGAAATAGCGTCCCCGACCATGAAACCGACATATGCGCGGACCCGCAGACGCCTGGTCCCGGCCCTCGCCCTGATCGCCCTGTCCTTCGCCCTCGCGCCCCCGGCCAGGGCCGACGGCGGCCCGCCCCCACCGCTCGACTGGAAGCCCTGCGCCCAGGGCCCCGACGACGCCCTCGGCAGGGAGCTCGACCGGGCAGGCGCACGGTGCGCGGAACTCACCGTCCCGCTCGACCACTCCAGGCCCGGCGGCCGCACCATCAAACTCGCGCTGTCCCGCCTCCCCGCCACCGACCGCGCCCATCGCATCGGCACCATGGTCCTCAACCACGGCGGCCCCGGCGAGAGCACGCTGGGCATGCCCCTGCAGACGCGCGCGGCCATGAAGGACGTCGCCGCCCGTTACGACCTCGTCGGCCTGGACCCGCGCTTCGTCGGGCGCAGCACGCCGCTCGACTGCGGCTGGCCCATCGGACTGTGGCTCCGCTCGGCCGGTCCGACCCGCGCCCGGTTCGATCACCAGGTGGCGGTGCAGCACGACCTGGCCGAGCGCTGCGCCCGGCGCCACGCCGACGTGCTCCCGTACGCCAACACGCGCGACACGGCCCGCGACATCGACCTCGTGCGCCGCGTCCTCGGAGAGCGCCGGATCTCCTTCCTCGGCTACTCCTACGGCAGCTACCTGGGCGCGGTCTACACCCAGATGTTCCCCGGCCGCACCGACCGCGTGGTCCTGGACAGCGCGGGCGACCCGAACAAGTGGGGCCCCAGGGCGGCACAGGGCACCGAAGATGAGGCGGAACGCGCGCTGCGCGGCTGGGCGGCCTGGGTCGCCGAACGTCACGGCACCTATGGCCTCGGCGCCACCCGCGCCCGCGTGCTCGCCACCGTGAACGCGATCGTCGCCGCCGCGCAGGACCGCCCGCTGCGCGTCGGACCGTACGAGGTGGACGACCAGGCGGTCCCGTACATCCTCTCCGTCGGCTCCGGCGACGACCGCCCTGCGGCCCGCGCGGCATTCACCTCCACCGTTCGGACCCTGAACGAGGCCGCGCACGGTCGCCCGGCCGACCCCGGCCCCGAACTCGACGGATTCCTCGCGTTCGTCCTGACCAGCGCGGGCTCCCCGCTCGCCAGCCCGGCCGCCGCGATCATCTGCGGCGACCGCGCCGCGCCGCGCGACCCCGACGTCTACTGGAACGACGTCCAGCGCAGCCGTACGCGCCACCCCCTCTTCGGCCCCCTCAAGAACAACGTCTGGCCCTGCGCCTTCTGGCCGAACCAGCCGCGCGAGCGTCCCACGCACGTCGCCAACCCCACCCCCGCACTGATCGTGTCCGCCACCGGCGACACCGCCACCACCTACGAGGGCAGCAAGGCCATGCACCGGGCGCTGACCGGCTCCCGCCTGCTCACCCTGCGCGGCACCACCGCCCACGGGATCTACGGCGAATACGGCAACGCCTGCGTGGACGCCAAGGTCAACGCCTACCTGGCCACCGGCACCCTCCCCGCCGCCGATCCGAACTGTCATCCCTGACCTGCCTCCCGAGGCCGCGATACCCCCGTCGCGGCGGCCGGCCCGGCGCCGAGGCGCGCTGCCAGGCGTGCGGACGTACGGCGGGCGAAGTCGCCGAGCAGCGGACGGGATGCGACCGGGCCGCCGTGGTCGATGATCTGGCGATGGTGTGGCGGTGAATGCCTGGCGCCCGCCGCTCAACTGCGCAGTTGCGCATTGAGCCGCGCGGCCTGTCGCGTGAGGTGGTCGCGTTCGGGGAGGCTGGCCGCTGATCGGGCGGCTTCGGCGTAGAGCCGTGCCGCGGTCACTGGGTCACCGTCACGCTCGTGCAGGTACGCCGCGGCGGCGGTGTGGCGGGGCAGGGCTGGGTCGAGTTCCGCCAGTCCGGCCAGTCCGGCCCGTGGGCCGTCGGCCTCGCCGACCGCGACGGCCCGGTTGAGGCGGGCCACCGGGCTGTCGGTGAGGCGTACCAGTTCGTCGTACCACTCGACGATCTGCACCCAGTCGGTCTCCTCGGCCGTGCGGGCGTCGGCGTGCAGCGCGGCGATGGCGGCTTGGGCCTGGAACTCCCCCAAGCGGTCGCGGGCGAGGGCCGCCTGGAGCACGTCGACGCCCTCGGTGATCAGGCGGGTGTCCCACAGGCCGCGGTCCTGCTCGGCAAGGGGCACGAGCCTGCCGTCGGGGCCGGTCCGTGCCGGGCGCCGGGCGTGGTGCAGCAGCATGAGCGCGAGCAGGCCCGCGACCTCCTCGTGGTTGGTCCTGGCCGCCAGTTGGCGAGTGAGCCGGATCGCCTCGGCGGCGAGGTCGACGTCGCCGGAGTAGCCCTCGTTGAAGACCAGGTACAGCACGCGCAGCACCGTGGCGACGTCCCCGGGCTGGTTGAACCGGACGTCCGAGACGGTCCGCTTGGCCCTGCTGATCCGCTGGGCCATGGTCGCCTCCGGCACGAGGTAGGCCCGCGCGATCTGACGCGTGGTCAGGCCGCCGACCGCGCGCAGCGTGAGCGCGACGGCCGAGGCCGGTGTCAGGGACGGGTGCGCGCACAGGAAGTACAGCCGGAGCGTGTCGTCCACCGCCTCGCAAGGGCCGGGCACGGGCTCGGTCTCGACGCGTACCTCGCGGTGCCGTCGGGAGGTATCGGCACGGGCGGCGTCGAGGAACTTACGCCAGGCCACGGTGACCAGCCAGCCCTTGGGGTCCCGCGGCGGGTCGTCCGGCCACACGCGCACGGCCTCGACCAGGGCGTCCTGCACGGCGTCCTCGGCCGCCGCGAAGTCGGCTCCGCGACGGACGAGGACACCGATCACCGCGGGCACCAGCTCCCGCAGCAGCGACTCGTTCACTCGGTCACCGTGGGCGGCTCGGCCAGGAAGGGGCGCACCTCGAGCCACTCGTGGATCGGCTTCCCACCCGCACCCGGAGCCGCGGACAGTTCGCCGGCCAGCTCGAGCGCCCGCTCGTAGGTCTCGACGTCGATCACCATCCAGCCGGCGATCAGGTCCTTGGTCTCCGCGAACGGGCCGTCGGTGACCGGCGGCCGCCCCTCGCCGTCGTAGCGGACGAACGTGCCCTCCGGGGAGAGCGCCTGAGCGTCGACGAACTCGCCGGTGCCCTCGAGCCGAGCGGCGAAGTCACGCATGTACTGCACGTGGTCCGAGACCTCCTCCGGCGTCCACTGCTCCATCGGCACGTCGTTGACCGCTGCCGGCGCGCCACGGTAGTGCTTGAGCAGCAGGTACTTGGCCATCGTGTTTCTCCTTAGTGTGGTACGGGCCCATTGTGGCCGTGTTCACTCCGGGGACGGAGCCGCGCGCGGATTCTCGACATCCCTTCACGGCTTTTCCCGGCGGACTTCACAGGCTCCGCGTACCGCGGTGGGGTTGAGGCGTGGGCGATTCACCCCATGCGAGCGGCCTCGCGCCGCTCAGCCGCCGTTGCTCGGGCGTCATCTCGTAGGTGCTGGTCGCCTGGAGATACTCGTCCGGGATGCCATCGACGAAGTCCAGCTCGCCCGACCCCTGATGAGCAAGATCTTGGGCGGGTGCACCTCGGTGTCGATCGTCAGGGCAACCATCGGGTTCTCGCTCAAGGACTGAAGCTTCGGAGCGTTCTTCGACGTGCACATGACGATCTCCGAGCCGTTCCAGGCAAAGATGATCGGGACATTGCGAGGTGTGCCGTCCTTGGCGACGTAGGCCAAGCGGGTCACGTCGCGAGCCAACAGCTCCTGACTGATCGGTCGGTTCAGTACCTCGGAGATCTCCCTCGGTCGCACGGTTACTCCTCCCGTTGTCGTTCTCGGTCCATCCAGCGGATCGTTCTGGTTGGTCGCAGGTCGGCCGCGACGGGCCGTCAGCCGAGCTCCTCGGCCAGTGCGACGACGATGCCCTCGGGGCCGTGGATGTAGCAGAGCCGGTAGACGTCCTTGTACTGCACCACCTCGCCGACGAGTTCGGCGCCGTGGGTGCGCAGGCGGGCGATGACGTCGTCGATGTCGTCGACCGCGAACATGATGCGGCGAATGCCCAGCGTGTTCGCCGCGGCGTCCACCGGCACGCCGCTGATCGCCTTCGGCATGTGGTACTTCGCCAGCTCGATCCGCCCGTGGCCGTCCGGGCACCGCATCATCGCCACGTCGACCCGTTGGTCGTCGAGCCCGACGAGACGTGCCGCCCAACGCCCCTCGATGAGCGCCCTGCCCTCCAGCTCCATGCCGAGTTCCACGAAGAACGCGATTACAGCCTCGAGGTCGTCGACGACGATACCGACGTTGTCCATCCGCCTAATCGTCATGGTGGTTCTCCTTCGTCGCGCGGCCCGTCGTGGCCACTGGTGTGCCTGGGACGGAGCCACCGCCACATTCTCGACACCCGGAAAGGTGCCGATTTCCAGGAATCTGCTTCTGGCCGTCGCGGCCCTGGGACGCTCACACCGCCGAACGAGTACCCGCACGCGCGCACGCCACTGCTCAGCCAGCCGGACAACCGCTGCCCGCAGCGCGCACGCCACGTCATCGGGCACGAATCCGAGCCACGGCGGCGTACAGGGCTGGACCAGCATGTCCGGTTGGTCCACGGAGCGCCGCCCACAACGTGGATCGACGAACGCCACGTCAGCCGCGTCGGCGTGAAGTACCGGATCAACTCATCTGCGCTGACCTCCCGGAACGAGCGCAGCTGCTCCAACTGTTCCTCGGAGAACATCTCCTCTGACAGCGCGTCACCCCACGTTCCGTACCGGACGAAACCGGAACAAACGTAGCGGGAATGATCACCAACCCGCCGCAGGCGGTCAAACGCCTACGTTTCCGCAGGTCAGAGGCTACTTCGTTGGCCGCCAGGCCGCCACGATCCGATCGGAGGCCACGCCGAAGATCTCCTCGCCCAGTCCGAGCGAGCGGACGGTGTTCAACGTGCCGATCTCGACCAGCGGCGTGTCCAACCCGAGCGGTCCCGCCTCGATCTCATAACACTTCAAGATCAAACTGAAGGCCGGATGCGAAGCCCCAGCTCCACCGTGATCGCTCCACGCCCATGTACGTGAAAGAGACTGATCACGTACATGACGCGCGTTTGGCGACGACGGATCTGGGGCTCAGGCAGTCGGGCCTCCGCGCTCTCTCAGCCGGTGTGGAGGATCCGGAAGCGATCGGGTTCCGCCGGATCTCGATCAACGACTTGAACTGGCGGCCAAGCCCATTGCCAAACGCTGATGCCTGGCGTGCGGGAGAACTGGATCTTTCCGCGGGTGCCTTCGACCGCGACGCGCTGCCAGGATTCGGCGGTGCGCGCCCGGTCCGCGCCGTGCGAGCGCAGCACATCGGCGAGGACGGTGACCGTGTCGTAGCCCTCGAAGGCGACGAAGGAGGGCGCTTCGGCCAGCCGCTCGCGCAGGGCCGTCTCGACTCGTTCACCGAGTGGGCTGAAGCGCTCGGGCAGGTAGCGCAAGAACGGGATCGCGGCGCTGTCGTCGCCCAGCAACGTCACCCATTCGGCGAACTCCGGTTGCCCGGCCGGAGCACCAATCAGGATCTCGGCGAGGCGCCGGTCGCCGCGGACAGACTTGACGATCGACACTGCCGGCTCCGGGTGGCCGACCAGAAGAAGGAGGGCTGTCGCGCGGTTGTCGACGAGTTCGTCGCACACGGCCGCAGGGGTGAGCGCGCGCATGTCGAGTTCGATGACGGTGCCGCCGCGTGGAGCGAGGTAGTCCCGCAGAATGCTGGCCCCAGACGCCCAGTAGACACTCGGCTGGGCTGCTACGGCGATTCGCCTGTGGCCCGCGCTGAGGAGGAAGTCTGCGTAGATCTGCCAGCCGTGGGACTGCGCCGGGGCGAGGCGCGCGACCCATTCCGTCGGCTGTTCGGTGAGCGCGTCGAGAACCGCTGACGAGCAGAGGAACGGCAGGCCGAGGGCGTCGGCCCTGGCGGCGGCGGCGCGAGCCACGACGCTGTGATACTCCCCCACCAAGGCAGCCACGCCCAGGCGAGCCAATTCGTCCACGGCCGCCGCGGCCTTCTGCGGATCAGCCGCGGTGTCTCGGACCACCAGCTCGAGTGGTCTTCCGACGATCCCGCCGGCGTCGTTGACATCCCGAACGGCAAGCTCGAGCCCGGCAAGCACGTGCCGGCCCGCCTCGACCCAGCCAGGCCGAGTCAGCGGAACGAGAGCGCCGATCTGGACCGGCGAACCGTCAGTCCGCTCCGCTTCCGGTGGCAATGGTGGCGTATTCATGCGTCAGCGTCTCCCGAGTGACGATTCGGTAGTGAATCTCAGTGGCGCCGAGAGTAGCCGAGCCGAGAATGGCCGGCTTCGCCGCCCCGTCCCGTGGCCGTCAGCCGATCCTCGCGCCGCCGATCGAGGCTGAAGGGCTTCGGGCAGCGCTGCCGTAACAGGCTGGGCACGACGTCCCAGCGGCGATCAGCTCCTCGGAGGTGAGCGGGTGCCTCGGGCGGCGGGTGCGGATGGGCTTGGGCCGGAGCGGCAGGCCTTCGTTCGCGGCGGCGTCCTCAGCTTCGGCGAGTGCCCTGTGGAGCGAGGCGACTCTTCCCCGTCTTGATGACCAGCTTCTTCGCGATCTCCTCTCAGAAGTGTCCAGCAGAACAGAGGGCTTTTGCGAACGGCGACCCGCGGAAACGTGATCACCCCCGGGCTCTCGCAGACCTCTCACACTGCGAACCACACGAGCTACATCCGGGTCCGTGCGTACGCTTGCAGTGCGTCGCGGACGAACGTCGCCCCTGCGGCGTCGTCGTACATGCCGGCGAAGCGGGGGTCGTCGACGTACATGTCCCCCAGGCCTTTCACCATCTCGATCGAGCGCTCCCGGTCGCCCTCGGCCGTGGGGGTACCCGGGATCCGGCTCAGCCACTGGACGTGCCGGGCAGCCAGTGACTGAGCGTGTTCCGATGTCGGAGAAACCCCGGCCTTCACTGCGGCGACCCATGCGGCGACGAGGTCTTCGGTGGCCTGCTTCCAGGCGCGCTGCTGGTCAAGGGTCTTGCCGTGCCACCAGTCGTTGCTCACTTGGAACGCGCGCTCGCCCCAGCGTGAGATCACCTCGTCCTTGTAGTGGTCGTTGAACCCCGCCAACATGACGTCCATCCGCGGTTCCGCCCCCGCCTGCAGGGCCTCGAGCGTGTGACGCACAGACCGGATCTGCCGTTCGACGCGATCCCGTTCCTCTTCCAGTGCGGCGATGTGGGCACGGAGCCCGTCGCACGTGTCCACCTCGTCGGCCAGGACCTCGGCGATGGCCGGCAAGCCCATGCCGAGCTGGCGCATGAGCAGGATCCGCTGTAGCCGGGCGACCGCGGTGGGGTTGTAGTAGCGGTACCCGTTCGCGCCCACCCGGGACGGGGCCAGGAGCCCGACGCGGTCGTAGTGACGCAGGGTGCGGCTGGTGATGCCGGCCCTCGTCGCGAGCTCCTGGATCGTCCACTCCATCGTTCCAGTGTTACCCGTGGCGGAGCGTGGTCGCGATGATCTCCGAGCTTTCGGCGTGCAGGGCCTGCGCCGCCGTCTGCCCGGTCGCCGCCAGGTAGGTGTCGACCAGCCGGTTGCCCGCGGCATAGCCGGCGCCCATCGGCAGTCCCACCGGGGTGAGGCCGAAGCGCTCGGCGCTGGGATCGCCGTGCACCCAGGCAGTGAAGTTCTGCATGCCTGTCACGTCGAGCCCGGTGAGTACCTTGCCGAAGATCTCGTCGTCGTGCAGGTGCGGCACGCCGATGCGGGTGGGGCCGAGCTCGTCGCCGTAGAGCTGTCGGGCGAAGGCGTCGGCCAGGCCCTCGGAGACGATGTGGTCGCCGACCGTGACGGTCATCGGGTCCCACACAACCCCGCCTGGGCCGAACCGCAGGTTGTGGTTGAGTTCGTGCACGGCGGTGGCCTCCAGCCGCTCCACGTTCTCGGGGAAGGGCCAGAGCGTGATCACGATGTGGCCCGAGATGCCGCCGAACCCGGTCACTCCTTGGCAGGGGCCCATGAAGTGCTCGTCACCCGGATCGCCGAGCACGAACAGAACGGTGATGTCCGGGGCCTCCAGCCGCGGCGTCGCCTCCAGCAGTACGGTGAGAGCCTCGTCGAGGGCGCGTTGCATCCGCTCCCAGGCCCCGGCGGCCGCCAGGGTTTCGAGCGCGTCGAGGCAACGCTCCTCGTCGCGGTCGATGGGGAAGCCTGACGCTCCGAGGTGCATGGCCACCAGGTCGACCTCGCCGGGGTGGTAGCGGTACATGCCCCTGATGGGCTCCAGCATCGAACGCAGCAGGTCAACGCGGTCCGCGACCGGGGCCAGCAGGATCCGCCTCATGGCGGAGTAGGTGTCAAGAACAGTGATCGACATGGCCCCGATGCTAGAAGTTGACGCAGCGTCAAGGTCAAACCCGCGGCGCTCTCCGTCGAGGTACTGCCGGCATGCCGACACCCGGTCCCGTCATGACCCGCCCAGCCGTGCATCGGCCGCGCCTGCTCGGGAGAGCCCGCTGCCTGCCCCCCAGTGGGCCGGCGATGGAATCGACGCCGTACGGCGCGTCGTGGTCGAGGACGCACGCGATCACCAGGTCGGGGGCCTCGACCGTCTCCCGCGGTGACGCGGCCCGCGCGGCCCCGCCCGCCCGCCTTCGACCCGGGCGGCCGAGCAGGTGACCGGTATCGGCCGCTCCGTCTCCAGGCTCTCCTGATCGGCATTCCTCACGGAGGCTTCGTCTCACGCTCACCTCCAGTACGTCCGGCCGCCTCGATGATCGCCGATTATCAAGACCCATGAAGAGATCGCGTGTGGGCACGATTGCCACGATTGTCAGTGCCGCCGTCGTGGCGTTGCCGGGGGCGGCGCATGCGGGTGGGGTCAAGCACACCTTCGACCTGCAGGCCCACCGGGGTGGGCTGGGCCTGGTGGTGGAGGCCACGCTGCCCGCGTTCGCCAACGCGCTCGAGCTGGGGGTCAGCACGCTGGAACTCGACGTGCAGATCACCGAGGACGGCCAGGCGGTCGTCACGCACGACCGGCGGATCAGCAACAGGAAGTGCAGGGACACCGCGCCTGCCGTACCGGGAGATCCCGAGTTCCCCTACGTCGGCAAGTACATCAACACGCTCACGCTCGAGCAGGTCAGGACGATGGACTGCGGCTCCATGACGCTGCCGGAGTTCCCAGCTCAGCGGCCGGCGCCCGGCGCCAGAATGGCGACGCTGCGCGAGGTGTTCGAGCTGGTCGACCGCTACCGTGCGCGCCGCGTCATGCTCAACGTCGAGACCAAGGTCGAGGCGGGCGCGCCGCACGAGACGGCGCCCAGGGAGCAGTTCGTGCAGGTGACGCTGGCGGAGATCCGGCGGGCCGGGTTGCTGCGGCAGGTCACCGTCCAAAGTTTCGACTGGGGAGCGCTGATGCGGATGCGCCAGGTCGAGCCGAGGCTGCCGATCGTGGCCCTGACCAACCGCGACTTCCTGCAGACCGGGAAGCCGGGCGCTTCGCCGTGGCTCGGCGGCATCGACATCGACGACTTCGGCGGCGACCCGCTCAGGGCCGTCAAGTCGTTCGGCGCGGACGCCTTCTCGCCGGTGCACGGGTTCCCGCAGAACGGCAAGGTGACGGACCCCGGCTACCAGCCCTACGTCACCAAGGAGATGGTGGATCAGGCGCACGGCCTGGGCATCAAGGTGATCCCGTGGACCATCGACGACGAGCCCACCATGAGCAAGCTCATGGACGACGGCGTGGACGGGATCATCACCGACTACCCGGACCGGTTGCGGCAGCTCATGGCCGAGCGCGGCTTCAAACTGCCCAGGCAGTACCGCGTCAAGGAGTGACGGTCCCGGCGCCGGCAACCGCTTCGAGAAGGCCGGGCGCCTTCTCGTCCCCGGGCCTGCCTGCCGGAAGTAGGACCCCCGCGTCACGCAGGGACTCCACGGCGCAGGGTTGCCCTGCCCAGCCAGTGGTTCGAAGGGCTGCTCGCCAGACGCATCAGCGACGGCTCGGCCGCATTCAGCGGTCAAGCCGTCGCCAGCGCCCTGCCGCTTCGCCGAAGCGATCAGGACCGACCCTTCGTCGCCGCTCTGTTTCCTTCGCTTCCCTTCAGCGGCTGGGCGATCAATGAGCGGTAGCAGGCCTCAGGGTCGCGCTCGACACAGAGCGGCGCTGTGGTCCCGCTGCTCGACAGCGCCGACACGATCGGCGTGAGATCGGCGGTGTCGAGCATCTCGGTGGTGTAGCCGCCTGCAGCCGGAGTGAGTTCGCCCAGGCGTCCTCGGGTCCACGGACACCACGGACACCACGGCGCCGGCGTACGTCCGCATGTCGCAGCCGTTGCAGGAAGGACTGGCCGCCGAAGCCATGGACGCCGATTGTCACCATTCTGAGCACCGCAAACCACTACTCGTGCCGCCTCCGGCAGCCCTGCCGGAGGCGGCGGGGTCGCTTCACGCGACGGCTGTCCCCTCGAGCTCCACCATCAGGTCGGGGATCGCCAGCCGTGTCACCCCGAGCATCGTGGTGGACGGCGCCACCCTGGCGGCGCCCAACCGCGCCGCCAGCACGCCATAGTGCTGGAAGAGCAGATCGACGTCGGTGGTGTAGACGTTGAGCCGGACGAGGTTCGCCAGAGACATGCCGGCCTCGCCGAGCACGGCCTCCAGGTTGTCGAGGCTCAGCGCCAACTGCGCCGCCATGTCATCGGCATGTTGGGGCTTGCCGTCGCCGCTCATCGCGGTCTGCCCGGAGACGTACAGGGTCCGGGTGTGCCCGGAGACGATCTCACCCTGGTTGTACCCCAGCTCCGTCGACCACGCCCACGGGTTGACCGCCGTTCGCTCCATTGCCACATCAGCTCCATTCGATTCGTCGACATGACGTACGCCACCGGCTTTGACGTCGTGTCGACAAGCCTCCCGGCAAATCACGACATCCTGTGTCGTGTATCCCGGTAGAGTTTTCGTGTGCGCGCCGACCGGTTGGTCTCGCTGGTGCTGCTGCTGCGACAGCACGGTCGGCTGTCCGCGGTCACGCTGGCCCGCGAGCTGGAGGTATCCACCCGCACCGTGCTGCGCGACATCGAGGCGCTGTCCGCAGCTGGCGTCCCGGTCTACGCCGAACGCGGCCGGCACGGCGGCTTCGCGTTGTTGCCCGGTTTCCGGACCGAGCTCACCGGACTGAACCACGACGAGGCCCTTGCCCTGCTGATCGCCGGATCGCGGCGCGGCGCGCAGGCATTCGGCCTCGGCTCGGCGCTCGCTTCGGCGATGCTCAAGGTGGTTGACGCGCTGCCCGAAAGCTATCGGGACACCGCGGCCGGCGCGTCCGAGCGATTGCTCATCGACCCGGAGACCGACCTCCTCTCGCGCCGGCTGGTCGCTGAGGAGGTGCCCGACACCGTGGTGGCCGAGGTCCGGCGCGCGGTGCTCGCCGGACACAAGCTGCGCATCCACTACGCGGCTGTGGACCAGACCCCGAAGTGGCGCACGGTGGACCCGATCGGCCTGGTCACCGTACGCGACCAGGGCTACTTGCTGGCCACGAGGTCTGGCGCGGACCGCACCTACCGGCTGTCCCGGGTCTTGGCCGCCAAAGAACTCGCCGAACCCGCACAGCGACCAGACCGGGTCGATCTGGACCGGGCCTGGCAGGAGCGCAGCACGCGGTTTCGGACCGGCGGCGACCAAGTCAGCGTGCTGGTCCGGGTGGACCCGGCGCGGCGGGAGGACCTGGTGGGCACCGCGCTGGCCGTCCGCACCGAAGAAGCCGACTCAGACGGCTGGCTGCGGCTGGAGGTGACCTTCCAAGACTCGAGACACGCCGAATGGGCGCTGTGGCAGCTCGCCACGGACGCGGAAGCCCTGGCCCCGCAGTGGTTGCGCACCTCCCTGCGCAACCGCGCCGCCGCGATCGCCACCCGTTACGGAGTGTCGTCCTGAGAGTTGTCGCCTTCCGCGGGCCGCCGCCGAGTCGCAGTGCTGGTCGCCCTGCCGGTTGTAGCGCACGGAGGCCTCAGTGACGGCCCGCTCCGCGGCCGGCGCGTCGATCACCGAGCCGCCCGTGTCAGCCACGCTGGGCGGCGCGGTGACATGCAGGCTGTGACCCTGTCCGCGGCGCCCGGTCCGGTCAGTGTCTGGGGCACGCCGGGGACGGACGCCACGGACGCGCCCTGGCCAGAGCTGGGCGAGGTGGCGTGGGCGCTGTCTCCGATGAGCACCACCGAGCCGTTGTGCCAGATCGGGGTCGAGGGCAGGTCGTTGGCGTTGCCGGGCCCGTACTGCAGGTCGCCGGCCTCGACAGGTGCGGCGACCGGCGACGACCCGCGTGAGCAGGGTGGCGAGGTCGGAGCGCTGGATGGTACGGGCGGCGGTGCCGTCGGGCAGTACACCGTTGGAGACCTTTGCGAGAAGGGGCCGAACTCGCCCGACCGGATGCCGAGGAGGTCAGCGCCGCCCTCGGCCCGGTCCGTCCGGAGCTCCCGTCAGATGGCGGTCGCGGAACCGTTCGCGGACGCGGTGGTGGGAGCGCTCGGTGGTTGCCAGCCGTGGGTGAGGATGTCGAAGCAGGTCTGGATGGCGGCTGTGAGGTCGCGTCGTCCGCGGACGAGGGCGGGGATGTCCAGGACGTAGCGGGCGAGGGTGGCACAGGCGAGGTCGTCGTGGTCGACGCCGAACTCCTCGGCGATGACCGCGGCGAGGGCGCTGGTGTGCCTGGTCCACATGCGTTCGGAGTAGGCCCGCAGCTCCGGGGTGGAGTCCACGAGGCGGGTGAACGCGGCCCGCTGGGGATGGGTCTCGATCGGCGGCAGGGTGTCCAGGGCGTGCTCGCGGAGGGCGTCCAGGATGCTCTGGCCCGCGGGACGTTGCCGTACCACGGTGATCAGTTCGGCTTCCTGGTCCTGGTCCTGGTCGAAGACGAGCGCCTCTTTGCCGGTGAAGTGCTTGAACACCGTGGTCTTCGACACGTCGGCGGCGTCGGCGATGTCGCTGATGCTCACCTGGTCGTAGCCGCGCTCCAGGAAGAGCTCCAGGGCGGCGTCGGCGATCGCTTGCCGGGTGGCCGCCTTCTTGCGTTCGCGGCGGCTGACAGGGGACACGGTCATGGGGCAAGCCTATACGATTGCAGCCTCAGCCAACTTGTGGCTTGAGTTCATTAGTTGACTCAGTTCACTTTACTACTTAGTCTTCGTTGCGAGGGGCGGCGAGCACCTCGCGCGGCACACCTCCCAGGCATGTCCGCCGCTTGGCCGGGCTGCCAGTCGCGCCCCCGCCATCACGGGCATGCGCGAGCGCCGAGGTCGACAGCGCCGCGCTCACCCCTTGAGCCCGTGTCCCGTTCTTCGAAAGGAATTTCCGCGATGACCTCTCCCGCACCCGCGAAGGCCCGTATCAGCGTCATCGGCGCCGGCCCCGGTGGCCTGGCCTGTGCCCGCATTCTGCAGAGACACGGCCTGGCGGTGACCGTCTATGACCGTGACGCGGACCGGAACGCCCGCGACCAGGGCGGCACGCTGGACCTGCACGCCGATGACGGCCAGATCGCGCTGCGCGAGGCCGGCCTGCTGAAGGAGTTCTTCGCGCTGGCGCGTCCGGAAGGGCAGGAGATGCGGCAGATGACCTCCGCCGGCGAGATGGTGATGCATCACGTGCCCGAGGAGGGAGAGCGCTTCAAGCCGGAGATCGACCGCGGCCAGCTCCGCGACCTGCTGCTGGACTCGCTGGAGCCGGGCACCGTGCGGTGGGGCCGCGCTCTCGACAGGGTCGGCGGGCCCGCCGACGGGCCGCGGCTGCTGCACTTCACCGACGGCACAGCCGTCGAGACCGACCTCGTCATCGGCGCTGACGGCGCCTTCTCCCAGGTCCGGCCGGCCGTCTCGCCCGCCGTCCCCGCATACACCGGGGTCAGCTTCCTGGAGGCGTGGTTCAACGACGTCGACGCCCGTCATCCCGAGATCGCCGACCTGGTCGGCCATGGCGGCGCGGCCGCGGGCGACGGCGACAGAGGCCTGTTCGCCCAGCGCAACAGCGGCGACCACACCCGCGTCTACATCATCCGGCGCGTCCCGATCGACTGGATCAGCCAGAGCGGCCTTACCGTCGCCGACACCGAAGGCATCCGCGTCAAGCTCCTGAAGGAATACGCCGACTGGTCTCCCCGCCTGCAGCGGCTGATCAGCGACAACGACGGCCCCTACGTCGACCGCCCCATCTTCGCCCTCCCGGTCCCGCACACCTGGGAGCACAACCCCACCGTCACCCTGATCGGTGACGCCGCCCACCTCATGCCCCCGCTCGGCGTCGGCGTCAACCACGCCCTGCTCGACGCCAGCGAACTCGCTCTCGCCCTGGCCGGCTCCGCCACCCTCGACGAGGCCATCCGCACCTACGAGGCGACCATGCTGCCCCGCTCGACTCAGACCGCCAAGCTGCTGGAAGGCGGCGCCGAGCAGTTGCTGTCTCCTGAGGTCCCCGACTTCAGTGACGACGAGCACTGAGGAGGACTCGACCGCGCGACATCACGCTGAGCGGGCCTGCCTGGCCACCGCCGGCCGGCGACCGTGCCGGAGATCCGTGGAGACGTGAGGCTTGGCGGGTGTTGCGCGGCTGGGCCATGCGATGTCGTCAACGGCGAGAAACGGCTCGCCGGCCACGGTCGCGGGGGTCGCCCCGGTGAACGCCACGACGTCCCGATGCAGGTGGGACTGGTCGGCGTAGCCAGCGTCGGCCGCGACTCGGGCCGCGCCTTCACCCGCGACCAGGCGGTGGGCGGCATGGTCGAAGCGGACCAGCTTCACGGCGCGCTTGGGCGGCAGGCCGAGCTGCGACCGGAACCGGGACCACAGCCGCTTGCGGCTCCACCCGACCTCGGCCGCGAGTCCGTCGACCCGGGCCAGGCCACGGCTGCCGACGATCCGGTGCCAGGCCCAGGCCACCTCCGGATCCACTGGCGGCCCCGCCTCATGCCGGCGGGCGAGCAGCGCGTCCATCAACGCGAAGCGATCCTGCCACGACGAGACCTCGCCCAGTTGCTCACGGATCCGGGACACCTTCCGGCCCCACAGATCCTCGAGGGCCACCACGGCGCCGTCCAACTCGGCCGGAGAAACGCCCAGAACCGCGCGTGCGATCACCGGGGACAGGCGCACCTGCACGCACTCGACGTTCTCACCCCACACCCGGACCGCGCCGCCGGACCCGAGCCCGGGCCCGGCGACCATGCTTCCCCGCTGCTGCCGCCCGGCGGCACAGTCAAGGACGGGCGAACCGGCGCCGAACTCCAGAAGCAGCGTCACGGCCGGGTGCGGGACCATCCGGAGCGCGTCCAGGTCACGGACACGGAACCCGGCCATGGTGACACCGGCCACCCGGCTGGGCCGCCGCGGGCACGCGACGCCCCACACAGCCGTATCGTGCACGAACGTCCGCACCGTCCCATGCTAGTGCCGCACCATCTTGGGTCTGCCTCGTTTCGTGGGGACACGACGATCAAGATCCCACCGTGGTCGGCGTGATCGCCTCAGACTCTGTTCGCGGCTGAGCGGGTTCGCGTACGCGAGATCGATGACGACGAGGGGAACCGGCTGCTGCGCATCGTACGGCGTGGCACTGGCTCGGTGGTGACCTGGCGGCGAGCGCAGATGGTGCTGCTGTCGGCCCAGGGCATGACCACCACGCAGATTGCCAAAGTGGCCTTCACCAGCGAAGACCGGGTCCGTGATGTGATCCACAACTTCAACACCGATGGATTCGACTCGCTCTACCCCAAGTACAAGGGCGGCCGGAAGCCGACGTTCACGCTCCCGCAGCGCGTGGAGATCAAGAAGATCGCCAAGTCTCGTCCTGCCGAGCACGGGTTGCCGTTCTCCCGGTGGAGCCTTGCCAAGCTGGCCGATTTCGTGGTCGCGGAGGGGGTGATCGAGGACATCAGCCATGAGGGCCTGCGCGAGCTTCTACGTGCTGAAAATGTCTCATTTCAAGCCATAAAGACCTGGAAGGGCTCCCGCGATCCCGACTACGCGACCACGAAGGCCCGCATCGAGCACCTGTACGCCATCGCCGGCGGCGAGGTCGTACCCGAGCCCGGCGAACCCGCCGTGATCTTCTGCATGGACGAGTTCGGGCCGCTCAACCTGCAGCCCCGCCCTGGCCGCCAGTGGACCGACGTCGGCGGCAAGGGCAAGGATCCCGATCGCGAACCTCGGCCCAGGATGCGCGCCACCTACACCCGCGCCCAGGGGATACGGCACCTGTTCGCCGCGCTAGACCTGGGCAAGGACAAGATGTACGGGCACGTCAAGAAGCGCAAGCGGCGCGGAGAGTTCCTGGAGTTCTGCCGCCACCTGCGCAGCCTCTACCCGCCCGAGGTGCGCATCGCGATCATCTGTGACAACTTCAGCCCGCATCTGACGACCAAGAAGGACAAGCGGGTGGGAGAGTGGGCGGAGGCGTGAGATCGCCTACACGCCCACCAACTCCTCGTGGCTGAACCGCATCGAGGCGCAGTTCACCGCGTTGCGCGAGTTCACCCTCAACGGCACCGACCACGCCAGCCACCGAGAGCAGGGCAGCATGATCCGCCGCTACATCGCCTGGCGAAACCGCAACACCGACAACCCTCGCCTACGCCGCATCGTGAAGAGGGCAAACGCGGCCTGACCCTCTGTGATGGGGCTTAGCTTAGCTGGTCAAGGTGGCGACCAGCCGTGCGACCAGCGTGCGCGTCTCCTCAAAAGAGGCGTCGCGCAGGGCGGGGCTGTCGAGGAGCGAGCGCATCACGCCCATGCCGAGCAGTAGCGCGCCCACCAACTCGGCCCGCAAGGCGGGATTTTCGCCGCCCATCCGCTGGGCGAAGTCAGGTAGGTAGCCCTCGCAGATCTGCGTACGCAACTGGTCGCGGATGGCCGGGCGTCCCGCGGAGCGCAGCATCACCAGAAGCGGGTGCTCGCCGTCGAACTGCTCCCAGTCGGCGAAGACGACATCGTGCAGCAATGTGTCGGTGATGTGGGTGAGCGGACGCGTCGGATCGTCCGTGAGGCCGGTCGGGATCTCCTTGCGCACGGCTTCCTCGTGGAGTTGGTCCTTGGAGCCGAAGTAGCGGAAGACCAGAGCTGGGTCGACACCTACATCAGCCGCGATGTCACGCACGCCTGTGCCGTCGAAGCCCTGTCGGGCGAAGCGCAGGCGTGCGGCGTCGAGCAGCGCGGCGCGGGTAGCAGCTTTGTCGCGGCGTTTTGGCTGGTTCATGAAGTCATCATAAGTCATCGAACGTTGACTTAGCTCACCCGCCAGCCCTAGCATTCTTGTCATCGGTCGATGACTAAGGGGGAGCTTAGGAATGCGCACATATGTGGTTACTGGCGGCACGGATGGCATGGGCAAGGGCCTGGGGCTGCATTTCCTGCAGCGTGGAGACAGGGTGATCGCTGTGGCCAGCGGGGAAGCCAAGGGACGTGCCTTCCTGGCCGAGGCGCACCGGCTCGGCGCCGAGGGCAGGGCCGTGTTCCTCCGGGCCGATCTGAGCACCGTCGCAGGAATGCGGCAGGTGGTCGAGGAGGTGATGGCGACCACTGAGGCCGTGGACGGGCTGGTATTCGGAGCCCAGCGCTTCCGCCCCAAGCGCGAAGAGACGGCGGACGGGCTGGAATTCACGTTCGCACTCGCTTACCTGAGCCGCTTCGTGATCGGCCACGGCCTGATGGGACACCTGGAACGCGCCGAGGCGCCCGTCGTGATGAACATCGCCGGACCCGGCGGCTTGCCGGGTCGCATCAACTGGGACGATCTCCAGTGGCGCGAAGGCTACACGGGGATGCGCGCGGCGATGCAGTCCTCTCGCTGCAACGACCTGCTGGGAGCTGCTTTCCCCGCCCGCTACCCGGCCGCCCGCACGCGCTATGTCCTCTACAACCCCGGCTTCGTGAACACGGGCATGGCCGATCCGCTGCCGCAGCCCAAGCGTGCCGTTACCAAGGCGCTCGCCCGGCTCTTCGCGATGCCGGTCGACAAGGCGATTGTGCCGATCGCCGCACTGCTGGATGCCGCGCCGGGACCCGCCGTCACCGCCTACATGCGCGGCACGCCATTGTCGCTGACCGGCAAGGATTTCGACCTGGCCACTGCAGCGCGTCTCGACCGCATGACGACGGACCTACTTGAACAGATCACCGCAACTCGGTAACGCACTGTGGCGATCCCATAGATAAGCGCGAGGAGCGAGTTCCCCGCACAGCTTTCCACGGCGGAGAGCTTACGCAAGCGGATGATCCTCAGCAGCCTGCGACCCTCATTGTCACTAATCCTACGGACCCGCACTCGTGCAGCCGTGCCCGCAGTGTGAGGCGATCACACAGTGCCCCAGCCGACCAGGGGCTGATGCGGCATGTCCCAACAAGGCAAACGTGACCTGTCACGGCACTAGCGAGCCGACGGAGGGGAACATTTGTCCAATCCGCCGGCGCGTACCGGCGGCGACAGTGGGCTCATGACTGTTTCTGACGGCGGACCGCACGTGAACGGCGGCGCCGAGGCCACCGAGAGTTCGACCCTGCCTATGGACGACGGCGACATCTACGTGTGCCAGGACGGCCCCCGCGACGCCCCCGCACTCCTGCTCCTCCACGGGTCCGCATCCTCGACCCGATCGTGGGACCCGATGGTTCCCCTGCTGACCGGATCTCACCGCGTCATCCGGATCGACCTGCTCGGGCACGGCCGCTCGGCCAAACCGGCCGACCGCAGCTACGCGCTCCCGGACCAGGCACGCAGGGTCGGCGCGGCCATGGACCGGCTCGGTGTCGAGCACGCCGTAGTCGTCGGCCATTCCAGCGGCGGCGCGGTCGCCACCGCCCTCGCCGAACAGCGCCACGACCTGGTGACCGCGCTCGCGTTCATCAACACCGGCCCCAGCCTGGACGCCTTCATCGCACCGGAGTCCGCCGCATTCGGACCGTCGCAGTGGCCGCCGACCGACGAGCAGCTCCGCCAGTTCGCGAGCACCGGTTTCAGCCGCGCGGGCTACCGGATCCCACAAGAGCTCCTGGACGAGGTGCGCGCCATGACCTACCACACGCTCACCACGACGATGCAGGCCACCCGCCACTACATGGAACAGCAGGCGCTCCCGGACCGGCTGACGGTCCTGGGCAAGCCGCTACTGGTGATCTTCGGCGAGGACGATCGCAGATGGCGATCCTCATCCGCCTCCGACTACCGCGCGGTTCCGGGCGCGCAGGTCGTGTTGCTGCCCGGTCTCGGGCACTCGCCCCTGCTCGAGGATCCGCCGCGGACCGCCACTCCCCTGCTGGCCTTCACCGCGAGCCACGCCGTACGGGTGGACTGAATGACAAGGAGGGACCCCGTGCGGATTCTCGTCTCCGGCGCCAGCATCGCCGGTCCGGTGCTGGCGTACTGGCTCACCAGGCACGGCTTCGCCGTCACCGTCGTCGAGCGCGCGCCGACTCTGCGCAAGACCGGCGGCCACGCGGTCGACCTGTTCCGGCCCGCGATGAACATCTCGGAGAAGATGGGCGTGCTCCCGCGCGTCGAGGAGCGGTCCACCGGCACCGACCGGATGACCGTCCATCAGGAGGACGCGCGGCGTCCCGTCCGGGTGGACCTCTCCAAGATCTTCAGCGCCACCTCCAACCGGCACGTCGAGATCATGCGCGACGACCTGAGCGAGATCTACTACGACGCCACGCGCGACGACGTCGAGTACATCTTCGGCGACTCGATCACCGCGATCTCGCCCGACGGCGAGGTACGGTTCGAGAACACCGCGCCGCGCCGTTTCGACCTCGTCGTCGGCGCGGACGGGCTGCACTCCAACGTGCGCCGCCTGGTCTTCGGCGACGAGTCCCGCTTCAGCGCCTTCACCGGCGCCTACCTCGGGGTGCTGACCCTGCCGAACGTCTCCGGGCTCGACGGCGAGCTCCTCATGCACGTCGGTGTCGGCCGCACCGCCGGCATGTACGGCGCGCGGCACCTCGACGACGCGCGGGCGTTGTTCCTGTTCCGGAGCGAGCGCGAGCTCGACCACCACCACCACGACGTGCCCCGGCAGAAGGAGCTGCTGCGCGGTGCGTTCGACGGCATGCATCCCGACGTGGACCGCTGGCTGGACGAGCTCGACCGCACCTCGGCGTTCTACTTCGACTCGATCACCCAGCTCCGTATGGACACGTGGTCACGAGGGAGGGTGACGCTCGTCGGCGACGCGGGCTACTGCCCCGGCCCGGCCGTCGGCAGCAGCACCAGCCTGGCCGTCGTCGGCGCATACGTCCTCGCCGGGGAGCTGGCGCGGGCGGGCAGTGACCACGAGCGTGCCTTCCCCGCCTACGAGCGCGCGATGGCGCAGCACGTGCGCGGCAGCCGCGCGGCCGCGCTCAGCGCGACGAAGACCCTGATCCCCGCCTCACGCCTCGGCGTGCGGGGACTGGCCCAGGGCGCCCGCCTGATCTCCGCCCTGCCCGCGGGGCTCAGCCGCGCTCTCCTTCGTCTCACCACCAAGAGCGCACGCCTCCACGACTCCATGACCGTCGACGACTACCCGCCGTCGCCCACCGCATCACGAGGCCTGGTCGGCCTCGCGGGCGACCCCGGAGGCGGCCTCGGGAGCGGGCTCGGGGTGGAGTGAGGAGTGCTCGCCCGCCTCCGCCGACTCGCCCTGCCGGACCGGCAAAGGCAAGCTGGCCGTCCAGTACCACACCGCCCGCTTCCGGCTTCGTTCCCTCCCTCGCCAAGGCGCTCACCGGGGCGACCCCGCCCCTCCACAAGCTCGGCACGCTCTGGATCGAGCTGCCCCGTCCCGCCGCGGCCAGAGCCGGACCAGCAGGGCACATACGGGATCGGCCTCCACGGTCCGCCAGTCCCTGGACACCCAACTCGACGCGCTCAACGCCGCCCGCATCTTCTCCGAGAAGATCTCCACCCGCCCGAACTCGACAAGGCCGACACCCCTCCCCGGCCACGGTCCTGCGCACGTTCCGCGACCATGACGAAGCCGCAACAACGGCCACCGCCTCGAGCATGACCAGGAGTCCGAGAGCTGCACAGAATGACGGACCTGGCCTCTATGGTCCCAACATGAAATCCGCTTCGGCGAACATTTCGGGCTCGTGGCTGGAACAGCTGACCGGCGCCTTTGAGATCCTGCTCGGCTGTCAGCTGACGAGTTTCGACGCCGACGCCGTCTACGCGACGTTCTTCGGCGGCAACCTCATCAACGAGCTCGGCTTCGCGCAGGACACCGTCTGGGTGAACCCTGCTGCCCTCCGCGGTGCCGAGCCGGTCGTCTGGGACTGCCCGATCTACGACCTGGAGGAGCCACTACTGGAGTTCGACGCGAGCCGGTCGGTCTTCGGGTTCGACAAAGCCGGGCTGCCGCCGGAGTTCGAGGCGGATCTCGCGGCGGGTGCTTCGCGGGCCAGCTCGTCCTGGGCGGCGACCTGGCTCCCCTGCTGGCGCGGTACGACCTCGCCGCGTCCGATCTGCGCGACACCTGGACCGTCTGCCACCCGCGGCTGGTCTCAGACGGCACTCTCTTCGACGCGATGCGGGTCGCCACCGCGCTCGGCACGAGCCCCGAAAGCCTCCTTCCCCTCGAGGCGGAGGCGACCGAGAAGTGGCAGGAGGCGCTGGCCGACCTCACGCCGCCTGAGCTGTTCGCCCACCTGAGTTTCTTCTGCACCGGAGGCGAGGAGGGGCTGATGTACCTGCGAACCGAGCGGTCGGGCGGCGACCTGCTCGCCGACGAGGGCTGTACGCTGATCGCCAACTGGGAGGAGGGGCAGAGCCAGGTCGAGTTCGCGGTCGTCCAGGTCGGCGAGCTCTTGGCAGGGCCACGCCCGTCCTGAGAACACACGGCGGGCCGGCAGCGGCAGACCTGTCAGGGCTCGACGGCCGACGGAGCGAGGCCCCTGCCGTCGTCGCGGCGGGCGTGATCGAGCTTGGCCGTCGCCCACGGCAGATCTGGAAGGGCCTCGCTGGCCGGGCTCGAACCGGCGTCCACCCGGTCCCGAGCCGGGCGCTCTACCTCTGAGCTACAACGAGGCCACCTCCAGGCACCGCCGACCGGGCTCGAACCGGCGACCACCTGGAAGAAGAGCCAGGCGTTCTACCACTGAACTACGGCGCGCCCAGCCCAGTCTGCTCGGTCCCTCCCCGGCAGTGCCACCGGTTATCGGCGGGCGTTTCCCGCCGCGAGGGCGACACCACTCCCCTACTCTGTGGGACGGCCTGTCGTGGGCAGCTCGCTTACCACGATCCCGGAGGCCAGCCCGTGGCCGGCGTCTGCGGCGAGTTCTGGCTTGACGTGCTTGCCGCTGAACACTCCCGCCCGCCGAAGCAGGGACGCCCAGACCGGATCGGCGATGCTCACGCCGTGCACCAGCTCGGGCGTCGGCCGGAACACGGCCACAACGCGCCGGGCGGCAGGCGCCGTCCAACCGGATCCCTCCGGGTCGAGCCCGGCCGTACGGCAGGCGGCCTCGACGTCGGCGCGGGTGCAGGCGCTGCTTCCGTCCAGGACCTCCCAGGGCGGCGGCAACGCGGCCCACACCGCGGTGTTGGGGTCGACGCCGTCCCCTGCGCTGTGGTGCCAGGCCGCCAGGTCGGCCGCCATCAGCCGCATGACCTTGCCGGGGCAGGCCACGTCCAGCAGGTCCAGCGCGTCCAGCGAGGCCAGGCAGGCCAGCCACCCCGCTCGGGCGGCGTTGTAGGCGACCGCCAGGTTGTTCCACGTGGTGGAGTCGTCGCCCGGCCGCACGATCATCGAGATGCGGTCGGTGCCGGGATTCCAGCGGTCGCGGAGCATGCCTGCGCTGTGCCGCATGACCGCCGACCACTGGCCGAGAAGGCGTCCCCGCTCCTCCTCGGTCAGGCGCTCCAGGACGTCAGGTGTCGCCCGCACCTGGGCGATCATCCACCAGTCGCTGGAGTCCGTGCACCGGTCGAGCAGGACGGAGGCGATCTCATCGAACGGGTTGTCCCGCCCCGACAGGGTGAACTCCCGGCGCAGCTTGCGCCGCGCGGTGTAGTAGGCGACGTAGCACGCGGCGTCGACGTCGGCCAGGAAACGCTCGCGCGGGATGTCGGCGCCGAACCCTGTCACGCCCAGCATGAGCAGCCGCCGCTTGTCCTGTTCGACGCCCAGAGTGTCCGCCTTGGCCGCGAGCCTGCGCAGCGTGCGAAAGCGGCGGTTGTACTGTCGCTTGGACAGCTCTATCCCGGCCGCGTCCCGGGACTCGCGGTTGAGCCGGTCGGCAAGGAAGTCGGTACGGTCCGGCGCCCACCGGATGGCGCTCCCTATGGTCGTCGCGAACTCCAGCAGCGACCTCGGGTCGTCGGGGTCGACCTCCACGGAGCGTTCAAACAGCCGGGTTGCTGCCGTGACTTGCCGCGCACCGCCGACCGGCCGGGCGTAGTCCGTGGACATCGAGGAGAACCATGCTGCGTTGCGCGAGGAGTGCCTGGCCGCGCGCTGGAGCACCACCCGCTCGCGCCTGGACAGGTTCCCCTCCAGCGCCTGCAGCACCAGATCGGCGACATCCTCGGGCCGATAGCGTCGATCCAGCGAGTCGTACAGCTCGAGCAGGATCTCGCGGCATGAGCGGTCTCGGTCCTTGCGGAACTTCATGGCGGCCATCATCGCCGCCGATCGCCAACGACCGCGATCGGATTTCTTCCGTTGCCGAGCCGTGCCCGTCGATCTCCGTACCGGTTCCTTCGCGTCGCTTCTGCCCGGCGAAGCAGCCCGGCGGGACGCCGCAGCACCGCTCCCCAGCCGATGCCGAGTGCCGCCGCCACGTGGCGACCTCACCGACAAAAAGCTGTCGGTGAGACCTGCGTCAAACGCCTCAGACGAGAGGCGTTCGACCTGCTCATCGCGTTGTCCGCGCCGAACCAAGGATGGCGTGCGCCGTAGTGGCACCGGCCGGTGATCGCGTGGCATGCGAAGCACCCGCCTCACATAAATAGGTTCGGCATTGGCGCGGGCCTGGGTTAGTCTGCGGCAATGCCGCAGGGGGACATCGACAAGATCGCTAAGGAAACCGGCTTCTCCGGTGTGGTCTGGGTCGACCGGGCCGGCCAGGTCGAGTTCGCGAAGGCCTACGGGCTGGCCAACCGCACCTACCACGTTCCCAACACCCTGGACACCAGATTCGGCATCGCCAGCGGCAGCAAGGGGTTCACCGCCCTGGCCGTGCTCTCGCTGGTCCAGGACGGCGTGCTGGAGCTGAGCACCACCGCCCGATCCCTGCTCGGCAAGGATCTACCGCTGATCGCGGACGACGTGACCGTCGAACATCTGCTCACACACACCTCTGGCATCGGTGACTACCTGGACGAAGAGGCCGACACCGAGATCACCGACTACGTCATCGGCGCGGCGCACGAGCTGACGACCACCGAGGCTTTCCTGCCCCTGCTGGACGGGTATCCCACCAAGTTCCGGGCCGGTGAGCGGTTCGGCTACTGCAACGGCGGTTTCGTGGTCCTCGCCCTGCTGGCGGAGCGGGCGGGCGGCGTCGGCTACCACGACCTGGTCCGGGAACGGGTGCTCCGCCCGGCCGGCATGACCAGAACCGACTTCCTCCGCTCCGACGAGCTGCCCGCTGACGCGGCCGTGGGTTACCTGCCACTGAACGGGGCGGACCGCTCCAACATCTTCCACCTGCCGGTGCTGGCCACCGGCGATGGCGGCATCCACGCCACCGCCGCCGACATCGCCACCTTCTGGCGCGCGTTCTTCGCCGGCGACATAGTGGATTCCGTCGACGAGATAGTACGGCCGCGCTGCGACGTACCCGAAGAATCCATGCGCTACGGTCTCGGCTTCTGGCTGCACAAGAGCACCGACACGGCCATCCTGGTCGGGTACGACGCCGGCGCGTCGTTCAAGTCCACCCACGACCCACACACCGGCACCACCTGCACCGTGCTCTCCAACACCTCCCCCGGCGTCTGGCCCATCGCCCGCGTTCTCGCACTTTGAGGACCGACACGTCGTACCGGTGAATGGCATCGTCCTGGATCCCCTCCATCCGGGGACGCGGTCTTATCCCGAACGATGCCACAGCCGCCAACGAGCGGCCCCACCATGACGACGGCCCCGACTGGCGCGATCGATTCCGCCGACGCCCAGCTCGCCGCGCACCCGAGAGGCAGTGGGCAACCCCCGACGACGTCATGGACGTCGCCCCATCGCCCTATCGAGCTGGCTGATGCGCGCGGCCGCGGAACCGCACTTCCGTGGCGTTCCCTCGCCACCCCCGTGCCCCCCCATCCGTTCGCCATACCAGGGAAGGGCAAGGCTCGGCGGCTGACGAGCGTTGACCTGGGAGTCCCTATCGGGGAGGCTGATCCGTCCAGCCGGTGGTCACCCCGATGGATCTCAGGCCCCACGACACGCTTCCGTCGTCGCCGTAGAGATAGTTGGTACGAGTCACCCGAGCGGTCTCGGGATCGACGACCAGCTTGATCTCCGGCCCGCCGTCAGGATTGGGGAACCGCAGTCCCTGCCCGTCCTCGACCGCGCCCGTGCTCTCGACACCCGGCGTCGCGGCGAGCGCCCGGAACGCCGCGGAACGGACCTCCGACGGCGTCGGCAGTTCCGAGATCAGCGCGACGAGGGAGAACAGCGGGTCGCCGCGCTGCTCAGACGCGGTCATGGCACCGTCACGCCCCTGCAGCCCGGCGATCCGCGCCGTCAACTCCGCCGGCTCCGTCGGCAGCCTTTCGAGATCCTCGATGCTCACCTCGGCACCCTTGAGCCGGAGCGGGGACGGGTCTGGCACGATGACGCCGGGAGGGTCGTCCGGCTCGCCCTTGGACCAACGCCCGCCGTCACGCGTGGTCCAGCTCTCCGTCCGAGGAATGTCCACGTCCCGGTACTCACGGATGACGTGCCAGTACGTCCCGGAACCTTGGGGCGTGCGTTCGGCACTGGCGGCGGCCATGAGCAACACCTCCCTGCCCGAGACCGGTATGCCGTCGGGCGTGGTCCCGCCCGTGACGAGCACGGCGACGACCGCCGCAGCGGCGGTGGCCAGGGCGAGCGTGGGCATCAGCCACCCGATCCGCCGCCGCACGCGGCCTCGCATCCGGTCATGGAGTCGGCCTCTGCTGCGAATGATCGCCTCGGTGGGCGGCTCGGGCTTGGTCAGCAGGGTGGCGAGCGCGTTCAGGTCATCCATGGGCTGTCTCCTTGTCGATGAGGGCGTGGATCTTCGCGCGCGCTCGGCTGAGCCTGGAGCCCACCGTGCCGGCGGCGATGCCGAGCGCCTGGGCCACTTCGTCGTAGCTGAGCTGGCCCAGGGCCACGAGCAGCAGGACGTCGCGCTCGCCGCCGGACAACGCGGCCATCGCCTTGGCCAGGTGCGGCTGCATGCGTTGGGCGGCGACGGAGGCGACGACCCGGTTCTCGTGGCCTTCCAGGGCGGGTTCCGGACCAAGCCGGGCCAGGGCCCTGTAGTGGCGGGTCTCCTTACGCCGGTGCCTGGCGATCAGGTTGGTGGCGAAGCCGAACAGCCAGGGCCGCAGTCCCCCGCGCTCCGGGTCGAATCGGTCGCGCTGGTCGAAGGCCAGCAGGAACGTCTCGGCCGTGATGTCTTCGGCGATCTGCGTGTCCAGTCGGCCGGCCACGTACAGGTAGATGTCGCGGAAGTAGCGGTCGTGCACGACGGTGAACAGGTCGGGGTCCCGCCGGTACCGGGCGACGAGTTCGGCGTCGGTCATCTGTTCGCCCGCTTCGGCGATCAAATTCTTGTCTCCGTCATCAGGCTGCCTTCATGTGTGGTGCACGGTCACTCATCCTTCGCCGCACGCCGGAATCGTCTTCCCGTGGGCCCCACCGCCCTTTGAGGAGGCCTCACCGTCCCTGCAAGGTCGTACGGGCCGGATCGCCCTGATGCGGGGTTGAGGAACGAGCGGACAGCCGTTGGCGCCTCGTCGTTCCCCTGCGTCGCGACTCGGACGGACCGCTGGTCAGGCTCCGTCGCAGTCACCCGCGGCGTCGCAGGATGACCCTCGTCATGTTCGCGCAGCATGCGCGGGACGGTGGCCAGAGAGGAGCGTCGGCCCGATACCGTGGCCTCGCGAACCCCGCAGCCTGGGCCACCACGCGGATCCCGCCATGGTTCATCACGCGGCACGTCGACGACTACGAGTGGCAGCCTCTCCTCCCGGAGCTTGACTTATCGGAGGGCGGACTGGGAATACTGCCGACGCCGCCCTCACGAGGCCGCGCAGCGGCTGCTTGAAGGGCTCGTGCAGCGAGGTCGCCACGTACACGGGGTTGTACAGCACGTACCTCGTGCATTTCGAGACGTGGGCCGCCCCCAGCAGCTCGCTGGCCCTGGCTCCCTGCATGGTCGCGGCGAGCGACCGGGTACTTGTCCTGCAGTTGGAGGTCGTCCCAGTGGATTCGGCCGCCCCGCCCAGCGCTCGAAGCCCTCCTCGGTCCCCACTCGGGTCGGGTTGAACCGGAACGCGGCGAGGATCAGAGCGTCGATCGCCGGGTGCTCGGCGTTGAGCCGTTCCACCAGGTCGCGGGTCTGGTGGAGAGAGCTGAGGTCAGACCAACGGACGGCCTGCCCCTCCGCCCTCCCCCGCGGATATGCCGCCGGAACCCGAATCCGCTTGCGCCTTACGACGCCTTCCCTGTCGAGATCATGTTGAAGTTCGCCGCCGGGTGTCCATGTTCGGCGCGCCTCCTGTCACATTGCCTGACCGGGATGGCGATCTTGGCCCACCGCACGCCGGTGATGGAATCCCCGACGCGGGTCCGAGCGAGCATGAACGCCAGGCGACAGCACCATCGGCGGCATGGTGAGCGCCTGCGGCTCATCACGGTTTGCGTACGGCCGTCCGCGGCGGCAACCGCGACTGGCTGTGATGGCGGCGCCAGACGTGTAGTCCTCCCCTGCGAACCCGATCGTCATCGCGATCCCGAGAGGGATGCTGAAGTAGTGGTGGCTGATGTCGGTGATCTTCGCGTTGATGACGTAATCGGGCTGCTCCGGGTCATAGAAGACATCCAGTGAGCTCCCAACGGGACTGTCGCGCGCATCGACCGAATCCGACAGAGCGGCGCTGACCTCTTCTCCGCGGCTCGTCGTGAACTCCACGACCACACGATCTGGGGACTTTCGGTGATGCTGGGATTCGACGACGGTCGCCGTGGTCCGCACTCCGCGTGCGAGGACCTGCCGCGTCTGCCGCATCTCGTAGAACGAGAAAACGGTGACCCCGACCATGGCGAGCGCGCACACGGCGAGCACCAGCACCTGGAACGGCGCACGCTGCTCGCGGAGCTTGAAGGGGCGTGGCGACGCTCCCTTCGTGGTGAGCTGGTGGTGACGCCGCCGCCGCTGCCTGAGCCGTCGCTGACGCTGCTTCACTGGCCTCCGCTGATATGTCGCTTTTGTTGAAAAACGGGCGATGATCAGCTGGAGTTCCACCCGAGTTCTGAATGGGGGTCGACGCAGAACCATCGGACGCGGTACACGACCTCGGGCCCGACGACGGCTTGGCCGGCAGGCACCGGCAAGCACTGAGCACGACCGAGACGAAGGTGCGGCCGCCGACGCGCCACCCGGACGAGCGAGCAACCCGTGCTCGAGGCGGCCGCGACACGCCTCACCGTGCATGCCGCAGGCATGGCCGACCTCGTGGGGAAGGGCGAGCTCGCCCGCCCTCTACTCCGCGCCTGGACAGGCGGGCGCGACTGGGCGCCGCTGGACGGTCACAGCGGATCGCAGGTGGGGTCGTGTGTCTCATAGAGCCGGGCGAGCAGACGGTTGAGCTGCCGTTGTTCGGCCGCGCTGAGCGGCGACAGAAACTCGGCCTCCGCCTTGGCCAGCCGATCGAGCGCCTCATCCACCACCGTCGTGCCGGCATCGGTCAGCCTGACCAGGTACTTCCTCCGATCAGCGAGGTCGCGTTCACGGTGCGCGTAGCCCAGCCGCTCCAGCTTGTCCACGACCGCCACCATGGTCGTCCGGTCCATGCCGGTGAGCCGGCCCAGTTCGCGCTGGGACAGCCCCTCACCGTGGGCGACGCTCAGGACGCGCAGGTCACGGCCGGTGAGAGACCAGCTGTCCAGCGCGTCACCGATCACCGCGCGGGCGGCGTCGCCGAGGCGCAGCATCATGTGGCTGGTCGCCGAGGTGACCAACTGCGCGGCCGAGGTCGGTTCTCCCATGAGGGCAACATACGCCATGGCGCCAATCATCAGTTACTATGATCGTCAGCACAGCTGATGAATTGGAGTGTGCCGTGAGCTCAGTGACCACTCGTGAGACCGCCCTTCGCGTCGCCCTCGTGGCGATGGGGCTGGTCACCACCCTCCCCGCCCTCGCACTGATCACCTCGTACGCGCTGGAATGGACCTACGGGGTGATCGACCCCGAACCGATGACGCTGGCGCTGCTTCAGCACCGGGGCATGCTCCAACTGCTGCTGGGCGCGGCCCTGGTCTGGGCGGCCTTCTTCCCGCCGGCGCGGCGGGCTGCCGCGATCGCCGCGGTGGCCGGCAAGTCGACCTTCCTCCTGCTGATCCTGCCGGACCCCGACCTGCGTGCCGACCTCGCGCCCTTCAGCACGGTGGTCGATCTGACCTGCATCGTCGTGCTGTCGGCCTACATCGTCTGGAGCACCTCGGTCAGAGTCGAAGGCAGTCGACGCGCCTGACGAGACGGGCATCCACGCCCACAGGTCCTCCATGTGCTCGGAGTCGTCGCGCCGCGCGGCCCATTCAGCGCCTGCCGGACCAGCAGAACGCCGATGGGCCCTACGGTCGGTCAAGTGGCGTCCATCGAGTGATCAGCACCCCGCCGGTGAGGGCGACCAGGTGACGTCCCGCGCACGTAGGCGGAGGAGTGGACGCAGTCGCCGGTGCGCGGGTCGCGCCGGGGCACGATCGGCCCGGCCCGCCGTCCTCACCCGCAGGGCGAACCCGAGCCGGTGCGAGCGCGTACGCCGCAACGCGTTCATGTCTCGGGCTCGTTCCTCGCCGCGCGGTACGCACTCAGGCGGAGATCACCTCGTGCAGGCGCCGCGCCTCGTGGATCAGCAGGCTCGAGCCCTTGCGCGTGGCCAGCTCCGCCAGCCCAGGTATGTCGCCCCGCGCCCCCGCGCACACCGCGGCCCGCACGGCGACCTTGAGCAACTCGCCCAGCCCCGCCCTGGCCTTCTCACCCGGCCCCGGCAGCAGCAGCGGCAGCGCCTGCGCCAGGGCCGTCCACACCTCGGCGTGCGCCCCGGCCGCCGTGACCTCGTCGAGGATGCCGGTGATCCGGTTGAGCTTGACCTGCTCGTTGCGGACCATGTGGCCCACGGCGCGGCCGAGGTCGGCCGCGGGCAACTCCCCGTACGCGGCCAGCGTGATGATGGCGTCGGCGGCCAGGGCACGCTGGGCAGGGAGCTGATGTCCCATGCCGATGACGATCGTGCTCGCGGTCGCGATGCCCACAGGGCCGTCGCCGTGCGCCAGGGCGGCCACGACCTCCACCTGGCCGTCGGTGCTGTCCATGACCCACGGCAGGCACTCGAGTACGTGCGCGGCCACGACCTCTCGATGGGACGGCATGATGGGCGGCCACCACCCCATGTTCCGGGAGAAGGCGGGATAGCCGGTCTTGGGCGCCAGCGTCCAGAGCTCGGCGAGCCGCCCGGACACGCCCTCGGGCGGCGCGAGCCTGGCATGCGCCTCCCGCAGCGACTCGTGGTAGCTCTCCGGGCGGTCGAACGCCTCCAGCTCCCAGGTCACCACGGGGTCGGGCAGCCCGCCGTCACGCAGGCAGGCCGCCAGCCGCCGGCCCGCCTCCGACGGCAATCTCTCCGCCCGTACGACCAGCTCTGGATCGATCTGGCGCGGCAACCGCAGCAACGCCTGCAGGAAGTCGGACTCGAGCGGCTCGGTGTCGTCCAACCACTCCATGCGCGCGAGGAGGGTGGCGGCGTCGACGTGTCCTGTGGGCGAGGTCGGCGTGGCCAGCAGTAGGGGAATCGTCTCGCCCCGTTCGAACAGGGACATGACCTCACGGAAACGCCGCTGGACGAAGCGCTGCGGGGCGGGCTCGGAGCTCGGCCAGCGGCTACTGTCGTCGTTCAACATCGCGGTCAGCTCGCGGCCGTCCGCGGGCGACACGATGGCCAGCGCGCAGCGCGACAGCAGGCAACCGATGTCCTCGTCGAAGCCGGCGACGCCGTACACATAGGTTCTCGCCTCGAACGGGTGCTGCCAGTTCGTCCGCCACCAGGACTGCAACCCCGCCGCGACGGCGTCACGGTCCTGGTGGGTCAGCTCGACCAGGGCGGCGAGGATGCGCTCGAACCGCGCGGGATCCACCGGCCAGAGCGGCTTGTCCAGCTCGGCGGCCAGCTCCGCCACCGAGCCGATGGGCGGGGCCAAGGCCGGCAGTGGCGTCGCGGTCAGCGCGGGAGCCGCCACGGGCTCCGGCTGAACCTCGTCCACCGCGCCGAAGGCGGCGGCCACCCGCTCCCGCAGGTCCGCGGGCAGCCGCGTGGCCGCCGCACGGATCGCCTCCCTGTCGGGTTCGGCGGTGTGCGGGGCGAGCCTGACCGCGACCCGTACCGCACGTTCGCGCAGGCTGGGTGTGTCCACGTCGAACACCGGCGCCAACGCGGCCACCGCGACGCCGCCCTTGGACAGGGGCGCCTCGCCGATCCACTTCACAGCGGCCGCCATGTTCTTCTTCTCCGGCCGGTACGCCAGCGCCTGGACCGCCTCGGCGAACAGCTCATCGTCGAGCACTCCCGCGGACTCCGCCCGATGCAGCTCATCCAGCGCGAGCTGCACGACGGGCGAGGACGCTGACGGCAGCAGCCGTACGAAGTCGACCACCGGGATCTCGGCCACCTCCGGCTTCAGCTCCCGCCACAACGCGACGAAGGGACCGGCCTCGGCCGCATCGCCTCCGGCCAGGAACCGGCTTGCGCAGCCGTCGAGCAGCGCCTGGCGCGGCACGCGGCCCGCCCCGGCCAGCGCGACCAGCTCCCCGATGATGGTGTGGCTGTCCGCCCAACCTCGGTTCCAGCCCAGCCCGTCCGCCACGCCCTCTGCCCGGAACAGGCGCGGCAGCATGTGATCGAGCAGCCGGTCCTCGGCGAGCACGGGGACTCCTCCGTTCATCCGCTGCCGCTCGGCCGTCCGCAACACCCACCCGGACACGAACGCGTCGTTCTCCGGCGGCTCGGCGTCCGTCTCGATCACCAGCGCCGCTGCCAGGTCCCAGTTCGCCAGCGCCTGCACGCGCCGCCACGTCGAACCGGTGGTCGGCCGCAGCCGCCGCACCAGGCGGACGGCCAGGTCGCGACGCCACTTCTCCGGCCGGTTCCCGAGCACGGACATGACCCGTGCGGCGTCGACTTCCGGCTCCACCCAGCGCAGCTCCCGCCGGTTGAGCCAGGTCGCCACCTGCTCCGCCCCGCTCAAGCAGGCCGCCCCGGCCAGACGGTAGAGGGGCGCCAGCTCCCGGACCCGCCGTTCGGCCTCGAACCCGGCGCGCCCGCGTTCGCTCAGGTGAGCGGGCAAGTGCTGGGCCACCGCGCGCTTGTCGTCGTCGCCGAGGCCGTCAAGGAACGACACAAGGCTCGCGACGGAGCCGGCCTCGATGCGGTCGAGCACCTCCTGCACGGGGTTCATACGGGTGCCTCGATTCGGGCCGGGCATACCCTGTTCTCGATCACGGGCCGCAGCCTATTGATCCGCACCGACAATCGGAGAGGCGCGTTTCCGGAGGAGCTGGGCCGCCGGCGTCAGCACCGCGAGGCGAGGGTGGCCACGACCCGGGACGCAGCAGGGCGAGCTGTGGGCCGGCGCGATCATCGCAATGACGACCGCCAGGCTGATTGCCAAAAGGGATCGCGGCGCGGGCAGCTGTGGGCGGCCTGCGAAGCGGTGGGGGTGGAACGCCTGTTCCCGCAACCCCTGGTCACGGCGTCGTTTGCGCCAGTCCTTCAAGCTGCTGGACGACCTTGTCGATCGGCGCAGAAGCGTCAATCTCGACAGTGGAGGTGGCCCTGAGCAGTGGCTCCACGTTGGCCAGGTCGCGCAGGACGGCAGCACGTTCCTCAGGGCGCTTGCCGAAGGGGTTGTTGGTTCGCGTCGCGATGCGGGCAAGCATGATCTCAGCGGGAGCGCTGAGCAGTACGACGTGGTCGAATTGCGGGTAGAACCGACCCTGATTGGACTTGCAACCGGCCACGAAGAGGGCGCCCTCACTGTGGTTGGCGAGCAGGTCGCTGATGGCCGACTCCCGCCACACCCAATCAGTGGATCCGTCGGGCAGGGTCACCCAGTGGCTCCACTGGTCGGTGTCGGTGTCGACGGCGCGATGACCCCGGGCCGCCAGCATCGCTGACGCCGTGGACTTGCCGGTGCCCGACATCCCTGTGACCAAGATCTTCGCCATCGGCCGAGACTACCGGACCGCCCGCCCCTGAGGCTGGCTTGACCTTGTCACCAGCGTCAACGTTTACCGTCGCAACATGAGCAGCTTCGATCGGGTCACCCTCCTCAAGCACGACCAGAGCTTCTTCGACGCCCTCGTGGCAAGCGATCTCGCCGTTCTGGAGGAACTGCTGGCGGACGACTTCGTCCTGGTCGGGGTCGAAGACGGGGCCGTCGCCGACAGGGGGATCCTGCTCGACCTGATGGCCTCCGGATCCCTCCGGTTTCCGCGGATCCACTCGTTCCCGGACGAGGCGATCGTCCGGGTCATCGGCACGGTAGGCATCGTCGTCGGGCGTACCGGCATGAACTTCACCAACCCCGACGGCACCACGTTCAGCGCCGGAAGCCGCTACACCCACGTCTACGCCGCCGACGCCCACGATACCTGGCGCCTCGTCTCCGCCCAGGGCACCGCGATCAGGGCTTGATCCCCCACTCGGGTGTGGAGGATGGGTTCGGGGGGTCTTGCCGGATAGCGGTCAGAGGGAAGCGGCCCGCGCGGGTAGCCGTTCCACTGCGCGGGACGCCACGGACGTCGCCTTCCTGCTGTGCATGACAGAGGGATCAGAACAGGCAGGCACGGCGGAAGGGCGACCTCGATGTCACCATCCACTCGGGGCATGTTGTTCTGGGCAGCCGCGATGCGGCCGATGGCACACGGTCTCTGTCCATACGCGTCGATCGTCTCCGCGGCTGTCGCCGCTGGGCGAGTTCACCCGGCAGGTCGCCGGTGGCCTCGCCGATTCCGGGTGTCCGCCGGAGTTCATTGGTGGCTCCGCGAGCGCCGATCGCGTGGACGCGGAGCTGGCCACTGCCAGTGGAGACGTCGACTGGGCCGTGCCGGTGAGGGGGCTGGAGTTCAGATTCAAGATGACCGAGGCCGCGCTGAGGCGCCGACCGAGACGGTCGAGGACGTCATTCATCCTCGGTGCCCGGCGGCTACAAGACTTTGGTGATGCTGCTGCACGAGTTGAAGGCCGCGGGATCTTCGTACCGGCAGCACAAGCAGCGCGTGTTCAGGGCCTGCTACACCAACCACCACCGCACGGGCTTGATTCAGATCATCGAGGCGCTGGAGTCCGGGTCGACGGGTGTTACTTCTCGGCCGTGCCGGGTTTCCCGCTGATGGACTCCTGATAGATGTCCGCGTAGGTGCGCGAGTCCTTGATCAGGTCGTCGGCGAAGGCAGCGACATCGTTGCCGATGAGTGCCAGGACTCCCCTGTTGGCCGCGACGCCCTCCTCGAAGAAATCGAGGATCCCTGAGAGCAGGGGCCCGTCAAGCAAGTCGATCGGTCCAACCTTGAAGAGGTACCTCTGAATCTCCTTGTAGACGATCTGATAGTCCGGCGGGAGCGCCTTGACCCGCGCCACGTGCGCCCGCCACTGCTTCTTGCCCTCGATGATGTCCTGGATGCCCACGTCAGCCTCCTAGCCGGCCCAATTTCCTTGCGACGTTCCTGTTCAACTGCTCGCGCCACCGGTCGCGATAGGTCCGGGCCCCTTCTCCGCCGGCCAGCGCCGCGCAGAAGCCCTCGATGTCGTCACCCAGCACCTCGTGAATGCTCTGCCCATCGGCCGCTGTCTCCTCGAGCAACCCCAGAGCACTGTCGAGAATCGGCATCAGGTTCCGGCCTGTGAAGTCCGCGTAGGGAGAAAGATGACCCTTGATCTCTTCCCACGCCGCCCGGTAGTCGGCCGGCAATGCCGCGGCTCGGGCTTCGAACGCCTTCCATTCCCTGGTGAGATCGCTGCCTGTCATGGTCTCCCAGAAGTTCATCTCCCGCCCTCCTTGAGCTTGTCGATTCGTGATGAGACGTACTCCCATTTCGCCCAGAACGTCGCGAGTTCTTTGCGCCCCGCGGCGTTGAGTGCATAGAACTTGCGCGGCGGGCCCAGCCCGGACGGTCGTTTCGTCACCTGGACGAGCCCGTTCTTCTCCAGCCGCAGCAGGATGGTGTACACCGTCCCCTCGACGACGTCGGCGAAGCCGAGTTCGTTCAGCCGACGCGTGATGGCGTACCCGTAGGTCTCCTCGCTGCCGATGATTTCAAGCACGCAGCCCTCAAGCGTGCCCTTCAGCATCTCCGTCAGGTCGTCCATCGTGGGTCCTTTTCAGTCCTCCTGGTACCTTGTAGTACCGAGTACCACTACACAGTACCACAGAGTAGTGAACGAATGCGAAGCGAGCGGCGAGCGCAGACCGCGGAAGCGATTCGAATCATCGACCCGCGACTGGATGCTCGACATCACCACCTGGCCCGGCGACGTCGACTCCTTCGTTGACGCCACGATCTGGCTGGTCGGCCGCATGCCGGCCGGCCCCGAGCACTTCTGCCGCAGTTACACCAGCGCCGAACTGGACAGGATCACGACCGCACGCCCGCGCAGCTCCACGCGCGTGGGCGCCGCGAGATGGGTTACCGAGTCCGCTACACACTCGCCACCAAGCTCGTGAACGAGCTCGTCGAGGCCGCCGACGGGAAGGTCCTCGCCAGGCCTGCTTGTTGGGCAGGTCCAGGTCCTCAAGGTTCAGCGCGAGCACGGCGCTGGCACGGGAGGCGGATTCGTAGAGCCTCCGCCACAGTGTCTTCTCCTGCAGCGGCACGTCCCGCCGCCGTTCCGTCGCGGCCAGCAGGGCGGGGGCCGGGCCAGCGCTGTTTGTAGCAACTGTTGCAGTCGCACAACAGCAGGGCGGGCACGGCCTTGAGATGGTTCATGATGTCGACCAAAGCGCCCTGCCCCTCCGAGGGGGCAGGGCGCCTTGGCGTGTCCGGGGTCAGCCGCGGATGAAGCCGTTCACGAGCATCGGCAGGGACGCGTCCAACCCGGCGATGTTGAGCACGCCCTCGTCGGCCGGGTCGCCGATCGTGTGCCCGGTCGCGGTCATCGACGCCACCACGAGGCGGGTGGCCAGGGAGACGGCGCGCCGGTAGGAGTCGAGCGCCTGCGAGGCGTGCGAGCGGCCGGCCCACGTCTCGTTGTCGGTGAAGACGACGACCCCGTCGAACGCCAGCTGCTCGTGCTCGGCCCACGTGAACGGCAGGCTCAGGTCGGTGCCGCCGCCCGAGGGGTGCCACGAGGCGATCTCGCGCAGGTTCGTGCGGGGGGTCACCCTCGACGCGTGCACGCTCGTGTCGACGTCGATGACGTGGACGTTGCCCTTCTCGATGCGGGCCAGCATGACGGCCATCGCGCAGCCCACCTCGTAGGCGGTGCCGAGCGGCGACCCGCCCGAGGTGATCCGGGACCAGCTCATCGACCCGGAGGAGTCGACCGCGACGAGCAGCCGCTTTCCGGTCGGCTCGACCGTGCCGAACGACAGCTCGTACGTCTCCTCCAGCGCGTCAAGGATCGCCGGAACCGGCGCCCACTGCTGGACGCTGGCGCGCGGGTTCGGCTGGGAACGGCCGGAGGCGTAGACGCGCATGGCCAGCCAGGCGTCCATCGGGTGGATGCGTGCCTTGAGCAGCTGGTCGCGGTCAGCCAGGCGCGCGGCCGCACGCTTGGTCGCCGAGCTCATCGGCTTGAGCGTGCCGATGCGCGTCATCCGCGCGAGGTTCCGCAGCAGCGCGGTCACGCCGACCGTGTCCACCAGGGCGTCCCACACCTCCGGCTCGCGCAGCATCGCGTCGGGCAGGAACTCCCACGGCACGCGTGCCTCGGTGACGACGCGGACCGCCTGCGCCGTGGTGGTGACGGCCTTGGCGGTCAGGAACCGGTCGACCGAATCCAGCACGTCGCGCGCCTCGTCGTCGGAGACGTTGCCCGCGATCCAACCGAGCAGCACCGCCCGCTCCGGGCTGTCCGCCTTCGGGTGGGCGATGCGCAGGACGTCGCGCAGGTCGAACGCCTCGCCCTGCGGCGTCTTGCGCTGCCGGGCCTTGACCGCACGGAACGCGACGTCGTCCGGGGCGCCGGTGAGGAACCACGAGCCGAGCGCCGTGCGCAGGCTGCGGCCGACGCGCGGCGCGGTGCCACGAGCGGTCGGCTTCCCGCCGAGGTTCTTGTAGTAGCCGAAGAACTGCGCGAGGTGGTCCGTGGTGCGCGCCACCTTGGGCAAGGCGAGCTTCGCGGCCTGCCGGGTGTCGGCGTCGCCGCGGGCGTACGCCGCCGCGAGCGCGAACAGCGCGGGCCGCTGCTTGGGGGCGCGCGGCGGCCGCGCGGTGGAGATCGCGGTGAGCAGGCCGACGACGCGCGGGCCGTCCTCGGTGAGGGCCTGGAACAGTACGCCGGCGTTGTCGGCGGTCAGCTTGTCCTCGCCGACGTAGTAGGTGCCGCCCGTGGTGCCCAGGATGAGGAAGTCCTCGAGCCGGGCCCACAGGTCCTTGGTGAAGACGTAGCCGCCCGCGTTGTTGCGCACCTGGTCGGTGCGGCCGGGCAGCCGCTGAGTCTGCGGGGTCGCGATGGTGGAAATGCCGGCGAGGGGGTCGCGGGACATGGGGCACCTCCTGGAGAGGGAGTCGACCCGCCCGGGCGGGCGGATGTGAGGGATAAGGAGGGCGGACGAGGGCGATGAAAGGCACAAATGTGTTGCGCCCGCCGGGCTTCCGGGAAGTCAGCCCGGATCAGGATTCGAACCTGTGGTGACCAGATAACCGGCGAGACTTCGACTCGTGCCTTCACCGCCCTCCCCGAGATCGTCAGCCCTGCCGATGGCACGGATGTGAGGCTCCTGCCGGGTGCCCAGCCGACCTGGGCCCGACGGTTCCGCCAGGAGCCGTCGCAGGACTCGAACCTGTACCTGGTTGCGGTAACCGGCGTGGATTCGACCCGTGCCCACCGGCACGGCTGACGAGTTGATGGTGAGGTCTGGTGAGGGCACGGATGTGGGATGTCCACCGGCGTTTAGGTGCTCTCCCAACTGAGCTACCGGAGCCGCAGCCCCGGGCAGGACTCGAACCTGCGACCACCCCGTTAATAGCGGATAACCGACGAACTTCGACCCGTACCTTCACCACACCCCACCGGGCTGTTCGCGGAGCCGGGGGCAGGAGCGGATGTGCGAAGCGACACCGGAGTGATCTTATTTGGAGTAAGAGATAACCGACGTCATTCGACCCGCGCCCACTCCGAGCCCGACGAACAGTCGAACGGAGCGATCTACGTGAAACGTTACATGTGATCATGTCGCGGATGCATCCGAGTTTCGAGTGGAGGCGGACCGCTCACGTCCGACGAGGAGAAGAACCTCTCCTTGGCCGACGAATCGGGTGGCATGGGTGCGGGTGCTGGGATGGCGGCGGGGGATCCGGCCGGAGGCCGATCACTTCGACGAGGTCGGCAAGATCGACTTAGCGTTCACCCTGGGCGGTATCGAAGCAGTCCGCGACCCAGAACCTGTTCTTGCCGACCAAATGGTCGATGCGGGACTGACGGCGGCCGTCAAGAACGACGGCCACGATCTCGAGCGTGGTAGCCCTGCAGCTCGCCGGTGAGAAGCTCCAGGCCGTCGTCGGCGGCACGGAGCTGCTCGGCGAGCTCGGCCAGGTCCGAACCGCGGCTGAGGCGCTTGTGCTCGTGGACCAGAGGTCCCCGCAGTACTCGGGAAGGATCGGGCGGATTGACGAGCACCGAACTCGATAGCAGAGGATGCCTGGTGGTCTCGCGGCGTGACCCCACTTGACCTTGACACGGTGACAAGGCCTTCACTGTCGCCGAGGAGGTGGTCCCGATGGCCATGCCGAAACAGGACGTGGTGGCGGTGCCCGCGGCCCGCTTGGACGAGCGGTTCTTCTCGCTGGGCACCCCGTTACGCGGGCGAGCTCATGTAGAAGTTCGTGCTGAAGCTTGCGGTCGTCGGCGACATCCCCTCATATCTGGCGGCCGGTTCTGCCCCGCGCGCTCGTCGGCGAGTCGAACAGGTCCGACCACGTGTGGTTTGGTTCCAGATCTCGATGCGCTCGACGCGCGGCTGGCGGTACAGGTGTCATGACCATGATCTACAAGTCCGAGGCCGGTGGACGCGAGCTTCTCGACCGCTACCGGCAGGTGCTGGACGCCTGGCCGGTTCCCGCCGAGCACGTGCGGGTGCCGACTCGCGAGGGCGAGACCTTCGTCCTCGTCTCCGGCCCGCAGGACGCGCCGCCCCTGGTGCTGCTGCACGGCTCGGGGGCGAACGCGTCGATGTGGCGAGGAGATATCGCCACCTGGTCTCAGCACTTCCGCACATACGCCGTCGACCTCGTCGGCGAGCCGGGCCTCAGCGCGCCCTCGCGCCCCGCCCTCGACTCCGACGCCGTATCACTCTGGCTGGACGACGTACTGGAAGGGCTCGGGATCATCAACGCCGCGTTCGTCGCCACGTCCCTCGGCGGCTGGACGGCCCTGGACTACGCCATCCGCCGTCCAGAACGAGTGACGCGCCTGGCCCTGATGTGCCCCGGCGGCGTGGGACGGCAGAAGGTCGGCTGGATCTTCAAGGCCCTGCTGACCCGCCCGTTCCGACGCGGCGGACTACGCGAGTCGGCGATGTCCGTTGCAGGACTGGACGCGGAGAAGGACCGGCAGGCGCTCGACGCCGTCGTCCTGACGTTCACGCACTTCAACCCGCGCAGGGAGAAGCTCCCAGTGTTCTCCGACGACGCGTTGCGCGGCCTCACCATGCCCGTACTCGTCATCGTCGGTGACCGTGACGTCATGTTCGACTCCCACCAGACCGCGCGGCGCGTCCGTGAGTGCATCTCGCACTCGACGGTGAACCTGCTCTCCGGGGTCGGTCACGCCGTCTTCGGTCAGGCCGAGCCAATCGCCGAGTTCCTCCGGGCCTGAGGTAGTTGTCGTCGGTCAAGGCGATGGCGATCACCCTGCGGCCGGCATCTGGATGTCGGGGAAGGCCTGTCCTGTTGCCAGCCGTTCGATGAGGGTTCGTACGGCCTCTTTCCCGCCGCTCGTTCCCGCCCAACGACTCACCTGACAGGCGGCTTTGGCGTACAACCGGGCATCCGCTGATGCCGCGCGCAGCCAGTCGTCCAGTGTGGCCGGCAGGGGCTGGCGGGAGTCGAGCAGGCAGCGGTCGCCGGTCGGGGCGAGGTATCGCGGGTCGTCGCTCACCAGGACGGCCAAGCCCTCGTCGAACCACTGCGGGACGTCGGCCCCCTTGAGACGGGCGTGAAGTTCCACGTGGGACAGTTCGTGCGAGGCGATCACGGGATCGACGCCGCGCGGGGACAGCATCACCGCCCGGTCGAGCACGGCGATGCCGCGTTCGCGACCGCCGCCGATCCTGCGGTAGCAGTCGTCGGACAGGCACACGAGGATGTCCGGAGCGCTTTTCCTTCCTCCGAAGAAGTCACCTACCCGCTTGTTCGCCTGCTCGATGACCTCAGCCACGTGCCGGCGTCGGTCCGATGGCAGGCCGGGTTCGGTGTACACGCCGGGCTGGAGGCGCACCAGGCCGTAGCAGCCGGGGCAGGTGGTGGACGCGACGGACGGAAAGGCGATCGCTGTCAGCGCCACGGCGGCGGTGAGAAGGACCGCGGCGACGGCGCCCGCGATCCACCAGCGTCCGGAGCGCCGCCGGCGTCGCGGCCGGTCCGGATGGCCCGTCTCCCAGGGTCGCGCCGAGCGTCCAGTCAATGTGGACCCCAGCCATTACCAGCGCTACCCGCGTCAGGGCGAACCGCTCGGGACCGATGCATGAGACATACTCTGGCGGCTGAGCCGCGCAGTTGCACCTCGAAGCAGGCGCCACCTGCCCGAGATCACAGGTCCCAGATGCTCCACACGTCATCCGTAGCCGGTCACGCGATCAGTGGCGGTGCGGTTGTTGATGATCACCGGACGAGGCGCCGAGGTCGTCGTCGCGTCCGGCCCGGATACGCGACCACTGGGCGGTCGGGCGGCCGTCCAGCCGGAACTGGCCACCCTTGGAACCCCAACGCTGCGGCCAGCCCTCCGGCGAGTCCTCCCAGAACTCCTGCCGGCCGTAGACGGTCAGATCCAGCAGTCCGTACGACGGTGCCATCGGTTCGTTGCCGCGGCCGGTGGTCCAGTAGGTCTCGTAAACCTTGTCATCGTCACGGAGATATGCCACCAGGATGCCGAAGTGCCGGTTCGCGACCAACCGGCCCACGGCGTCCTGCGGCACCGAGTACCAGGGAACCGTCCAGCCCATGAAGTCGCGATAGCGCGAGCTCTCCTCGTACGGTCCCTGACAGAAGGTTGCGTAGCTGACGTCCCGCGAGTGCAGGTAGGACAACTCGTTGATGTGGGTCGTGGAGAAGGTGCAGCCCTCGCACTGCTCCGCGGCGGGCCTGCCGGTGTGCCACATGTGGAAGTAGGCGATCAGCTGGGACCGCCCGTCGAAGATGTCGATCAACGGCACCGGACCGTCGGCTCCGATCAGCGGAGTCTGCGGATCGACTTCGACCATCGGCAGCCGACGTCGTTCGGCGGCCAGCGCGTCCCCGACCCTGGTGTGGGCCTTCTCCTTGACCCGGAGTTCGTCGATCTTCGCTTGCCAGGTCTGCCGATCGACGATCTGCGGAAGTGGGTGCTCAGCTGCTGGCGTCTCTGTCATGCGACCTGTCTAGCCAGTTGGAGAGCGCGACACAACACCTTCGACTGATCACGATCAGATACTGATCTTGGAAGCGCAGGAGGCCCGGCGCCGAGCGGCCTCGCCGACGCGACATCAACCCGCAGATCCTGTCCGGCAGTGCCTGACTTGGGACACGTCGCGGGTTCCGTCCTGTGGTCAGCTCGTTGAGCTGCGTGGTTTCGTCGTCGTGGGCTGGAGTTCGCGCACTGATCCGAGGTTGCCGTTGGCCGGTGGCGTACGTGCGCATCGTGAAGACCGGCCGGGCCGAGCCACGTCGTGAGGGCGGTCCGGAGAGCGTCCAGGTCCGGCCGCTCTCCGGCGCGGGTGACCCAGGCGACATGTCCGTCGGGACGCACATCGGGGTGACGCGTTCGGCGATCGCCACCGGACGTGTCACCAGCCGCGCCACACCCTCGCCAGCCCGCGCCCGGGCCGGCTCCGTCCCGCCGCATCCGCAGCGGCAAAGACGTGGGGCGCCGGCCCCGACCCGCTTGTGACAGACATGCGCGATTGCTACTTCGCTGCGGCGCCGACTCCTACTACCGGCTGATCTGACGCGGAACCGCCACCGCGAGAAGCTTGTCCGGGTTGCGAATGGCGTAGAAGTTGGTGATCTTCCCATCGGCGATCTCGATCAGGAAGACGCCTTCCAGGCGCTCGCCACTGAGTACCAGCGCGGGCGTGTTGTTGCAGTTGACCATCTCGGTCCGCAGGTCCCCCAGCCGCTCCAGGCGGAACATGCTCATGAGGACCGCGGCCACCTTCTCCGCGCCCACCACCGGCCGGCGCGCCGCGGTGGCCTTGCCGCCGCTGTCGGCGGTCCAGGTGACGTCCGGCGCGAGCAGCGAGAGCAGCCCTTCCACGTCACCGGTGGCCGCCGCGGTCATGAACTGCTCGGTGATCTGCGTGGTCGTCGCGGCGTCGACGGGCTCGAAGCGCTTACGCCGCGCCTGTATGTGCTCGCGGGCGCGGTGCGCCACCTGGCGCACCGTCTCCACGGATTTGCCCACCGCTGTGGCGATGCCGCGGTAGTCGAAGCCGAACACCTCGCGCAGCACGAACACCGCACGCTCGTCGGGGGTGAGCGTTTCGAGCAGCACGAGCATCGCCATCGACACCGACTCGGCGAGCAGTACATCGGCCGAGGCGTCGTTCGCGTCGAGCAGCAGCGGCTCGGGCAGCCACGAGCCGATGTAGTCCTCGCGACGGCGCGCGCTCGCCCGCAAGGCGTTGAGCGCCTGACGGGTCACCAGCTGTGCCAGATACGACTTGGTGTCCCGCACCGTCGCGAGGTCCACGTCGGCCCACCGCAGAAAGCTGTCCTGCAGCACGTCGTCGGACTCGGTTACCGAGCCGAGTATCTCGTAGACGATCGTGAACAGCAGCGGCCGCAACAGAGTGAACCGCTCGGCATGCTCGTCGGTGGTCACGGGGAGGTGACCACCCGCGCAGCGCCGACTGCCCCGGACGCGGGCCGCCCTTGGGCCAGCCCATGGAACCCGGCTCGCGGGCCTCACGGCGGATCCTCTTCGCCACCACGAACTTGCAGGTCACCTCCTTGATCGCCGCGCCCATGCGGCCACCGATGTAGAGGTTCACCGCGGTGTCGTCCCTGCGGGCGACCTGTCGTATACCGGCGCGCCGGCCGAGGCTGACGCACGCCCCCGTGAAGGCCAGGGTGATCACCGCCGGTTCGGTCCCCGCGATGCGGCTCAGCACGGTGTCGGCCGCCTGTGCCCCGAGCGGCCCTGCGGCGTAGCCGCTCATCCGCAGCGGCCGGCCCGACGGTGCGGCGGCGTCGCCCGCCGCGACGATGCGGTCGTCGTCGACGCTGGTCAGCGTCTCGTCGGTGAGCAGCCGGCCGAGCGTGTCGGTGCGCAGCCCGCTCGCGGCCGCCAGCTCCGGCACGCCGAAACCGGCCGTCCAGATGGTCAGCGCGCTCGGACGCACCGCAGCGTCGGCAGAACCGTCGACAAGGACGACCGCATCCGGCCGGACCTCGGTCACCAGGCCGGCCTCGAGCACGGCGACACCGTGCCGGATCAGCCACTTGGCGACGTATCGACGCCCCGGCGCGCTCAGATACGGTGCCAGGGTCCGGCCGCATGCCAGCGTGACCGCGCGTCCTTGTTCGGCCAGTTCGGCGGCCGTCTCGATGCCGGTCAATCCGCCGCCGACCACGGTGACCGGAGCATCGAGGGGCAACTCGTCCAGTCTTGCGCGCAGCCGCTGCGCGGACTCGAACTCGGCGATGTCGAACGCGAATTCGGCCGCGCCAGGCACCGATGATGGTGTCGCTGCGGTGCTGCCGACCGCGTAGATGACGTAGTCGTAGTCAAGGGCGCGGCCCGACGCCAGCTGCACGACGCCGGCGGCGGTGTCGATGCGCGTGGCGCTGTCGACGACGAGCCGGATGCCCTCGCCGAGCAGCGTGCCGTAGTCAATCGTGGCGTCGCCGGTACGGGCCACGAACTGGTGCAGCCGGATGCGTTCGACGAACTCCGGGCGCGGATTGACCAGAGTGATGTCGACGTCGGCGCGCATCCGCAGACGGTTGGCCGCGAGCGTTCCGGCGTAACCGCCACCGATGACCACGACCTGGTGGGGTGTGTTGTGTTCGGTCATGCCCTCAGGACACCGCGGATCGCTGAGACGTGACATGACGCGACGTGACACGCGTCACTCCGCTCAAGAGCGCGGGAACATCGCGGCCGAAGCCTTCGGCCCATCCCCAGCTGTGACACAGAACCGGGATTAGCTGTCGCGCTGCCGGCCCTGCGGACGCCCAGCTCGCCGCTCGGCCAGGTCATGTGTCACATCGACCGAAAGAGGCCGTCGTCGTGGCGTCCTCTCCCCTCCCCCAGGCTCAGCCCGCGGCTGGAAGCGCGAACCGCACGGCGGTCAGCCGTTCCGACAACTCCCACAGCCGGCGTCCGGTCCCGGCGTCGGTGGCGGCCGAGGCCAGTCGCACCCGTTTCGGCGCGCCACGCAACTCCCCCATGCCGTCCGGCCCGAAGAACTGCCCGCCGTCCGCATCGGGAGCGGTCGCCGCGTACAGCTGGGGCAGCGCACCCCGGTCCGGGGACTGGGCGAGAGGGGCGAGGATGCGGCCGTACAGCATCTTCACCATGCCGACCGGCGCACTTGTCTGCAGGTCGGTGGCGGCGTAGCCGGGGTGGGCGAGCATGCTGCGCACGGGACTGCCGGCTGCGGTCAGCCGTCGGTGGAGTTCCCAGCCGAAGACGGCGTTGGCGAACTTCGACTGGTTGTAGAACCGCATGGGCGCGTACGCGCGTTCTCCGGACAGGTCGTCGAAGAACAGGCGCCCCTGCCGGTGGTTGGTCGAGCTGATGGTGACCACGCGGGGGTCGTCGCCGTCGGCCAGGAGGTCGAGCAGCAGGCCGGTGAGGGCGAAGTGGGCGAGGTGGTTGACGGCGAACTGCAGCTCGTGGCCCTGCGCGCTGAGCGTCCGGGGCGGGGCCATCACGCCGGCGTTGTTGATGAGCACGTCGAGCCGCGCGTGGTCGGAACGAAACCCGTCGACGAAGGCGCGGACGGAGTCCAGGTCGGCCAGATCGAGGCGGCGCACCTCCAGGTGGGCCCCCGGCTGCTCGGCGGTGACCTGCTCGACCGCCCGGCGGGCCTTGTGCTTGTCGCGTACGGCGAGGACGACGTGCCCGCCCCTGCGGGCGAGCGCTCGAGTGGTCGCCAAACCGAGGCCACTGGTGGCTCCGGTGACGACGAACGTCCGTTCCGTCTGATCCGGAATGTGCTCGGCGGTCCAGTGTTTGGGCATGCGGCACACATTGCCGTCTATGGCATTGAGTGTCAAGGAGGACCCTAAGTGCCTCCAGTGGCATGGCATGTAGGCTGGGCCGGTGACCATCCGCCCTGAAGTGAGCCTGACCCAACGCAAACGTCAGCTCGTCTCGGACGAGCTGACGCAGGCGGCGCTGAATCTGCTGACCCGGAAAGGGTTCGACGCGGTCACGGTTGACGAGATCGTGGCCGCGGCGGGCGTCTCCAGGCGGACCTTCTTCCGATATTTCGCCTCAAAGGAGGACGTGGTCGTTCAGTTCCTGGCCGAGATGGGCGCGGGCATGCGCGCGGAGCTTGCGGCCCGCCCCTCCGAGGAGCCACCCTCGGCGGCGCTGCGACACACCGTCCGGGTCTCCGTCAACGCCTGCGCCGGCCATGCCGACCGGGCGCTGCGCGTGGTGCAGCTCATCCTGGGCACACCGACCCTGCTCGCCCGGTTCCTGGAGCGCCAGACGCAGTGGCGCGAGGAGCTGACGGTGGAGTTGGCCCGGCGGCTGGAGCTCGACCCCGCGACCGACATGTACCCGCAACTGGCGGCCGGGATGGCGTTGAACGCCTTCGACACCGTGTTGCAGCGGTGGAGCGACAGCGGCGGTTCCGAGGACCCCACCATCCTGATCGACCGGGCCTTCGCCGTGATCGCGCCGGCACTGGACACCGCGACGGGCCGCCGGTGACCAACTACGTCAACAGGCCGGCCGAGACCGAGATCGATCGGCCTCCGGCCTCCTGAGGTTCCCGGCCCAGCCGCCTGACCGGCTTGATCAACAGCAGCGCCGCAACCACGCCGACCGCCATCAGGGCCGACCCCAGCAGGAAGGCGCGCGGTTCGACCAGCGCGGTGACCGGACCGGCCAGCGCCTGCCCGACTGCCATGCCCGCGACCGACCCGGCCACCTGGTAGGCGTTGACCCGGTTCAGCACGTCCGGCGCGACCTGCGTCTGCACGCTGGTCGACCACATCACTGACCAGAACGCCCACGCGCACCCCCCGAGCAGGTGCCCGGCCATCAGCAGCGGCAACGGCAGCGCGAGCGCGACCGTCAGCGGCACCGCCACGTACCCGCTCAGCGCCACCGCCCCGGCCGCCAGCGGCCTGCGCGGCCTGAGCCTGATCGCCACCAGCCCACCCAGCACAGTGCCGAGGCCGAGCGCCGCCATCACCCAGCCGTAGTCGGCCCCGATGACCTGCGACGACAGCGGCACGTACGGCCCGACCACCAGAACGCCCCAGAACACCCAGACCAGGATGACCGACCACATCCAGCTCCTGGCCTTGAACTCCTCCCAGCCCCTGCGCAGGTCGCTCAGCACGTCGGAGGGCTCCGGCCTGGGTACGGTGACCCGGACCAGCAGCAGGCACACCCCGCTGACCAGGAAGGTCGCGGCGTCCACCGTGTAGACGACGACCGGCCCGGCGACGACGATGAGGACTCCGGCCAGCGCGGGACCCGCCAGTTGGGTGACCGCCTCGGCGATCTTCAGCGTCGCGTTGGCCCGCTGCGGATCCTTGGCGACCAGGGGGACCATGCCGTTGACTCCCGGTTCGAACATCCCGGCGGCCGTGCCCGACAAGAACGCCATCACCAGCAACAGGGCGTACGGCGGAGCACCATCCAGGAAGGCGACAGCCACGACCCCCTGGGTGACGACCCTGACCACGTCCGCGCCGATCATCAAGCGCCGGGCGCCGATCCGGTCGGCGACAACCCCGCCGAACAGCATGACCAGCACAGCCGACGCGGTCCAGAGCGCGAGCACGTAGCCGACGCCTGCGATCCCGTAGACTCTCCCGATCGCCAGCGCCGAGGCGACGGGCATCATCGCGTCACCGAGCAGCGAGATCGTGCGGGCCCCGAAGTAGAGGGTGAAACTCCTCGTCCACATGAGCCCCAATTCTGGATTTTTCCAGATCAGAGCACCGGTGTCCCAAATGACATCATTGGGTACATTTGCGCCATGCCCCTGGATTGCCCTGAAACGCCGCCGACGCCCCCCAACCCGCATCGCGTGGTCGCCTTGGTCGCACCAAACCAGGAGCTCTACCCGGTCACCTCCGCCTCAGCCGTCTTCGGCTACCACGGCCCCGACATCCCCCAGCACTACAGCTTCAGCCTGTGCGCCGAACACCCCGGCTCCCTCCCCACCACCCTCGGCGTCCCCATCCAGGTGGACAGCGGCCTCGAAGCCCTCGACGACGCCGACACCGTGGTCATCGCGGGCTGGACCGTCATCCCCTCGCCCGCGGTACTCCATGCGGTGTCCCAAGCCCATACCCGAGGCGCCCGCATCGTCGCCGTCTGCGCCGGAATCTTCATCCCCGCCGCTCTGGGCCTCCTGGACGGCCGCCGCGCCTCCGTCCACTGGGAACTCTCCGCCGAACTCGCCGCCCTCCACCCCCGCGTCATCCCCGACGACACCGTCATCTACGTCGATCACGGCGACGTCGCCACGGCCGGAGCCTCGGCCGCCACCCTCGACCTCTGCCTTCACCAGGTCCTCCAGGAGTACGGCGCGGCCCACGCCATGCGCATCGGCCGCCAGCTCGCCGCCGGACCGCACCGCGGGGGCTGCCAGCGCCAGTACCCTCCCCTCCCCACCACCGGCCCCATGCCAGACTCCCTGGCCCCCCTGCTCGAATGGCTCCTCTCGCGCCTGCCCGACCAGATCACCGTCGAGGACATGGCCGCCTACTCGGGCGTCTCCCCCCGCACCCTCACCCGCCAGTTTGCCGACCAGCTCGGCGTCCCGCCCGCCCGCTGGCTGCTGGAACGCCGGCTGGCCGCGACCCGCGCCCTGCTGGAGGAGACCGACCTGCCCGTCGAGACCATCGCCACCCGCGTCGGCCTCTCCTCGGCGGTCAACCTCCGCCGCCGCTTCCACACCGCCCTGCGTACCACCCCGGCCGCCTACCGCCGCTCCTTCCGCTGAAAGTCCCGGGCGGTTCGCCGCGACCACGAGCAATGGACGGGACCCGACCGCTGCGTCATCAAACCTGTCCGCCGACAAACCCGCCGTGTCCGCTGAGACCTACCGGATGGTCAAGAGCGGCGGAAGGCCTGCCACGCCTCGATCCACCCTGCCGGCCCCTGCGGTCCCGGCCGTCCTGCAATTTCCCAGCCCGTTGCCACAGGGACGCACACCATGGTGATGCCTCAGCAGCCCACACGAAAGGCGGAAAACTATAGCCACCACGACATCTTGGATCGTTCCATGGCGCCGGGAGAGCCTGGGGGACGTTTGTTTCCGTCACTCAACGAGGAGCCGACATGCACCCGATCAGGTACCGCCCGTCCACCGGCGCCCTCGAGGTCCTGCTGATGCTCTCCAACTACCTGCGGGACCTCAATGTCGAGAGCACCGGCCCCTTCCTGGCCCCGCACATCAAGAACTTCGGCTACGGCAAGGCGATCGAGCGGATGGTCCGCGAGAGCCTCAGGGAGATCAACACCAAGGCCGGCAAGGACGATGACCTGCGGCTGACGCTCAGGCTCAGCAAGGCGCAGGAGATGCTGGAGCCCTCCGCGACGGCGCGCAGAACAAGGCGGACTTCGCCGAGATCGTCAACGTCCAGCGGGAGTACGACTTCAACGAGATCCTGCCCGGCGGGAAGAAGACGCTCACGCTGGCCGGCGTGCTCGACGAGCTGGCCAAGCCCGACTGGACGGGCAACGCGCCCTGCATGAACTACGTGGGCGGCCAGGTCCAGGACTTCCTCGCTGAGCTGGCCGCCCGCCCGAAGCAGTAGCGAGACGGCTCCACCCGCGACCGGTTCCGGACCCGCTCCCCCCGCGGGCTGGAACCGGTCGCCTGCCCCGGCCGCTCAGCCGCCGTCCCGCTCCCGCAGGCTCTCGGTGGCCCGATCAGCTCGGTGACTCCATGACGGTGTTGATCAGGTTGTCGATCGCTTCACGCTGCGGCATGCCGGCGCCCCGGCGGTAGGCCCTGGCATAGCCGGTGCGGCCGAGCCGGCCCACCAGGGCGTCCACGAGCGAGCTCAGCTCCAGATCACCGCGGTCGAAGGCGCCGCGGATGACCTCGCTCATACCGAGCGCGGTGGCCGCACCCGCCGGATCGCCCTCGAGGGAGAGCAGCCGGGCCAGGAGCTGGGCGGCCAGCGGAAGGTCCATGTTCACCTGTGCCGCCTGGACGGCGCCGGGCAACATCTCGCGCGCCCGTGTGGCCTCACCGGCAGTGAGGAGGTTTGCCGTCCTGGCAGGCAGCAGCAGGCTGTGGCTCGTCTCGGTGGGAAGGGACGACTCGCGGGCGACCCTCTCCAGCCGGTCGAGTTCGCGATCGGCTCGGTCGATCTCGCCGCGGCGGCGGTACAGCTCTGCCGAGCAGGCATGGACCTGGATCTCCAGCATGGGCTGACCGCGGTCCCAGGCCGCCTGTCGCGCGGTTTCGAGGTCGTGCCCGGCGCCCTTCAGATCGCCTGCGCGCATGCGCTCCGTGGCGAGCCCGAGCCGGGATGAGATCTCCTCCTGCCAGGCGAGGCCGGTGCTGATCGAGATGCTGCGCTCGTAGTCGGCGACCGCTTCGTCGTGCCGGCCCTCGATGGCATGGATCTGCGCCGTGCCGTTCAGCGTCATCGCGGTCCACCACCGGTCGCCCACCTCCTCGAACGCGCGCAACGCCCTCGCCGCCGCGGTCGCGCCGCCCGTCCAGTCTCCACGGGTACGGCTGCGCAGCGCCTCGACCAGGTGGGTGTGAGCGATGGCCCAGCCGTCCGAGCCGTCCCGGACCCGGGTGATCTCCCGATCGACCAGGTCGTCCAGGCCGGCCATGAAGGCCGCCGTCAGCGTCATGGTCAGCAGCATCGGATAGCGCAGCAGCGCGCCCGTCCGAGCACAGTCCTCGACCACCGCCCGCAACTGCTCGGCGTCTGCTCCACCGGCCAGCAGGTGGATCGTGGTGAACGCGGCCCTGGCCGCCGGAGGCAGCGCGTCGCCGTACGTCAGCACCCTCGCCACGTAGCCATCGGCCCGGCCGTCATAACGCAGCGTGTCCCAGTACCAGTACAGCGGGCCGAGGATCCGGGCCGCCGCCTCGGCGTCGCCGTCGTCGATGGCCGTCTGGAGGGCGTGCACGAGGTTGTCATACTCGAACTCCAACACCCGCAGCGACGTCACCTGCTGGTGCGAGCGCAGCAGCGGCTCGTGTCGCTCGGCCAGGCCGGCGTAGTGGCGCGTGAGCTTGTGCCGTACGGCTTCGCGCTCCTCGGCGCAGCGGAGTTCGCCGGCCGCGTAGGCCCGGATGGTCTCCAGCATCCGGTAGCCGTCACCGGCCCGCTCCACGATGGACTTGTCGACCAGGCAATCCAGCAGATAGGCGACATCCGCCACGGAGTCATCCGAACACACCGCCTCGATCGGGCCGAGACCGGCCTTGGCCGGAAACATCGACATCCGGCGGGCAAGTGTCCGCTCTTGATCGGTGAGGAGGTCCCAGCTCCAGTCGATGACCGCTCGTAGGGTCTGCTGCCGCGGCTGGGCCGTCCTGTTGCCGGTGCCGAGCAGCCGGAAGCGATCATCCAGCCGCCGGGAGAGCTCGCCCGCGTTCATCGTGCGCAGCCGCGCCGCGGCCAGTTCCAGGGCGAGCGGCAGGCCGTCCAGCCGGCGCACGATGTCCACCACCGGGCCCGCCGTCGATTCGTCCAGCGCGAAGCCGGGCCGTACAGCGACCGCCCGATCGAGGAACAGCCGTACCGCGCTCGCCTGCGCGGCACGAACGGGATCGGCGTGTGCCGGGGGCAGGCCGAGCGGAGCCAGCCGGCACAGCGCTTCACCCATGACCTCCAGCGGCTCCCTGCTGGTGGCCAGGATGGTCAGGTTCGGCAGCCGCTCGAGCAACTGCCAGGCGAACTCGGCCACCGCTTCGGAGATCTGTTCGCAGTTGTCCAGCACCAGCACGCCCTCGCCACCGGAGAGCAGGGTGACCGATCGATCAAGCGGCGTCCCCCGCGGCAGGGCCTCTGCCGCGGTGATCGTGCCCAGCACCGCCTCGGGCACCCCGGCCGGCGTGTCCACCCCGGCCAGAGGGATGAGCCAGACGCGGCCGCGCCGATGGGCCCGATGCCGGCTCGCCGCCTCCACAGCCAGCCGGGTCTTGCCCACTCCTCCGGGACCCACCACCGTGACCAGCCGCGAGCTCTCCAACAGGCCGGCGAGCAGGTACAGCTCCTCCTGCCGGCCGACGAAGCCGGTCAGCGGGGCCGGCAGCCGGCCTGGGGCCGCCCGGGAGCGCTCCGGCAGCTCGCTCTCGCCGCGCAACACCGCCAGGTGCGTCCTGCGCAGCTCCTCGGAGGGGTCGACGCCCAGCTCCTCGGAGAGCGTGCGGCGCACCTTCTCGAACAGGGCCAGCGCCTCGAACTGACGGCCGGCCGCGTGCAACGCCCGCATCGTCAGTACGGCCAGCCGCTCGCGCAGCGGATGCGCCGCGGTCGCCGCCTGTAGATCTGCCAGGATCTCGACGTGGCTGCCCAGCAGCAGCTTCGCCTCGAACCAGTCCTCGGTGGCCGCAGCGCGCAGCTCCTGCAGGCGGGCGGCAGCCGTACCGGCGAAAGGAACGTCGAGCACGTCGGCCAGTGCGTCGCCCCGCCACAGCGCCAGCGCCTCACCCAGCAGCTCGGCGGCCTTCCGTCCTGCACCGGCGGCCAGTTCGCCGCGGCCCTGCTTGGCCAGTTCCTCAAAGCGGTAGGCGTCGATGTTCTCCGCGCGTACGTGCAGGCGGTATCCGCCGGAGGCCAGCTCGACGACCTCGCCCTCGCCCAACGCGCGCCGCAGCCGGTACACCAGCGCGTGAAGCGCCCTGACGCTCTCCCGCGGCGGGCGATCGCCCCACAACCCGTCGATGAGCGAATCGACCGGCACCACCTCGCCGCCCGCCAGCGTCAGCCTGGCCAGCAGCCCACGAACCCTGATCCCGCCGACGTCGATCGACGCCCCGCCGTCGCCGTAGGCCCGGACCGGCCCCAGCACCTCAATCCGCATGGCCACCAGGCTATGAGGACCCGCTTACAGGGACCGCGCCGCCTGTCGTAGCGCTGTAAGAGCGCTGTCATCGCCGATGGGCATCGTCGAGACCGTCAACGAAGGCTCTGCGAAAGGCACGACATGACAGGCAAGGGGCACGACAAGACGCAGCGGCTGCTGGAGTGGGCGGTGGCCGAGCTCGAGATCCCCGGCATCGTCGCCGAGGTCAAGGACGCGGACGGCACCTGGTTCGGCACCGCCGGAGTGGCCGACCTCACGACCGGGGCCCGGCGCGGGCCGGGGGAATCCCTGCCCGTCGGCAGCGCAGGCAAGGCCTTCACCGCCGCCGCGATACTCACCCTGGAGGCCGAAGGCCGGCTGGACATCGAGGACCCGGTGAACAGGTGGCTGCCCGGTGTGCTGGACGCGGGCGGCTACGACGGCGACAGGATCACCATCAGGCACCTGCTCAGCAACACCGGCGGCCTGTTCGCCACGGGCCTCGCGCCGGAACTGGTGGCCGGCTACGCCAACCGATCCCGTTTCGCCGAGCACCGCTTCGACGTCTGGACTCTCGAGGACCTGCTGCAGCTGACGGTGTCCCAGCCGCCGGTCGGTCAGCCCGGCGAGCGCTTTGTCTACGCCAACGGCGGTTTCTCCATCGCCCATGCGATCATCGAGAAGGTCACCGGCAACACCTATGCCGGCGAGGTCGAGCGCACGGTCATCCGGCCGCTCGGCCTGACGGCCACCTACGTGCGTCCCGGAGGGGACACGGGATACCGCGGTCCGTACCCCCGCGCGTACTCGACCCAGTTCTACAAGGACGGCGTCGACCCGGCAGCCGTCACCCCGGAGAACTGGGAGTCGATGATGGAGGAAGCCGGGCTCGAACCACTCGACGTCACCGAGTTCGACACCTCCTGGGAGCCAGGGAACATCGTCTCGACCACCGGCGACATGATCCGATTCATCGACGCCGTGGCCGGCGGCGGCCTGCTGCCACCCGCGCAGCACCGCAAGATGTGGACCACGGTCTCCACCGAGGGCGGCGGCTGGCTGCCGCACACCCGCTACGGCCTCGGCCTGTTCGAGCTCGACAAGGCGATGACGGACGGGCGTACCGCGCGCGGTGTGGCCGGCAGCTACTGGGGACACATGTTCTGCGCGCTGGGCACCCCCGACGGCGAGCACACCGTCGCCTTCCACACCAACACCGAGGTGAAGAGCTGGGACCTCCTCTTCAAGATCGCTGAAGCGGAGCTCGGCGTCACGATCGGCGCGTAAGCACGAGGCTCGGGCAGCAGGGCATATGCCCGCCCGGCTGCCCCTCCAGGTGCGGCAACGCTCTCAGGCAGGCCGGCCGGCGCGCTCAGCCGTCGGCCGGCGCCCGACAGACGCCGCGTTGGCCGGCCTGCTTCGACCTGGCACGAAACCCCGTGCCACCGGCTACATCGGTTCCGCCGTCGTGCGGCGACTGGAAGAGGACGGCCATGACGTCGTCGCGCTCGTCAAGGGCGGCACCGAGGTGCCGCCGGGCACGCCGACGCGGGTGGGTGATCTGACGGACCCGGACTCGCTGCGCGCCGCGGTGACCGACGAGATCGACGCGGTGCTGAACATCGCCACCCCTACCGGCGACTCGCCCCCGCATCGAGGAGCGGGTGCTGGCCGCCGCGGCCGTAGGCGAATCCTGTTCATCCGTCCTGACGTGGCCGCCGTCAACGTGCACCAGCGACCGATGGACCTCAAGGGCAACGTCCTCACCGATCTGCCCGAGGGCCGGCCGTTCTACGTCCTGGCCAAGGACGACGGCGACTGGAAGATCGCCGCTGCCCAGAACACCCAGGTCATGAAGGCCTGACAGCTCAGCCGTCCAGGTCACGGGCCCGCGCTCGGCGTCGGCCGGCGTCCTTCACCCCTTCAGGCCGGTGTGGGCCAGGCCCTCGACGAACTGCTTCTGGGCCAGGACGAAGACCACCAGCACCGGCAGCGCCGTCATGGAGGCCGCCGCGAGCTGGACGTTCCACATGGGACCGCCGTAGGCGTCGACGAACTGCGTCAGCGCCTGGGGCAAGGTGAACTTCTCCGGGCTGGAGAGGAACACGATCGGTTCCAGGTAGAGGTTCCAGCTGTGCAGGAAGGTGAAGATGGCCACGGCCCCGAGGGCGGGGCGGGCCAGCGGGAGGCCGATGCGCCGGAACGTGGCGAACCGCCCCAGGCCGTCGACGGCCGCGGCCTCTTCGAGCTCGTGGGGCAGCACGAGGAAGAACTGCCGCATGATGAAGGTGGCGAGCACGCTCGGCGCGCCCAGTACCGGCACCAGGATGAGCGGCCAGTGCGTGTCGGTCAGCCCCCAGCCGTGGAAGAGCTGGAACAGCGGCACGATCGTGACCTCGCTCGGGATCAGCAGGCCGGTCAGCACGATCACGAACAGCACGTTCGAGCCGCGGAAGCGGATCCGCGCGAAGGCGTAGCCGGCCAGCGCGGAGACCGCCAGCGTGCCGACGGTGACGACGGCGGCGATGTAGAGGCTGTTCCAGTACTGCTGCGCGAACGGCTGCAACTCGAAGACCTGTCGGTAGGCCTCCAGAGTCGGCCGCTCGGGCCACGGCGAGGGCGGGAAGGCGAAGATCTCGCTCACCGGCTTCAGCGAGGAGGTGGCCATCCACCAGGTCGGGAAGACGAACGGCACGCAGAGCACGCACAGCAGGCCGTACAGCAGCGTCTTACGCCTCATGGAACACCCACCTCCTGCGCATGCGCCACTGCAGCAGGGTGAGGGCGAGCACGATCACGAACAGCAGCACCGACAGTGTGGCCCCGTAGCCGAAGTGGTGGAACTGGAAGGCCTGCTGGTACAGGTAGTAGACGAGCACGGTGGTCGAGGTGCCTGGACCGCCCTGGGTGAGCACCGCGATCTGGGCGAACACCTGCAATGACCCGGCCACCGTGATGATCGAGGTGAGCAGCACGGTCGGGCTGATCATCGGCAGTGTGATCCGCCGGAACCGGGTCCATGCCGAAGCGCCGTCCAGCCGGGCCGCCTCGAACAGTTCCTTCGGCACGCCCTGCAGCGCCGCCAGGAAGAGCACCATGTTGAGCCCGACGTTCTTGAAGACCTGGACCACGATCACCGAGACCATCGCCCACGAGCCGGTGCGCAACCAGTTGGGCCCCTCGATGCCGACGACCTGCAGGATCGCGTTGATCCCGCCGTTCTTCTGCAGGAGGAACCCCCACACGATCGTCCACGCCACGAGCGAGACGACCACCGGGGAGAAGAACAACGTCCTGAACACCGTGGTGCCGCGCAGCCGCTGGTTCAGCAGGACGGCCAGCAGCAGCGCCAGTGACAGGTTGAAGACGACCAGCCCCACGGAGAAGAGCCCCGTGGCCGTCAGCACCGACGGCACGTTGGGGTCGCTCAGCAGCCGCTGGTAGTTGTCGGCGCCGACGAAGCTGAAGGTGTCGGCCAGGACGTTCCACTCGTTGAGGCTGTAGGAGAAGACCAGCGCCAGCGGCAGGAAGACGAAGAGCAGGCTGCCCACCAGCTGCGGCCCGATGAAGAGGTACCCGAGCAGGTGGTCGCGCCGCCGGGTGGTCCACCAGCCCGCACGGCTGGTGGTCTGCACCCTGCGAGCCAGAGACAGCGCCATCACTTGGCCAGCATCGGCTGGATGGCGGTGCAGACGCCGTTCATCACCGTCGCGACGTCGGCGTTCGGCTGCCACAGCTGGTCCAGCCCTGCGCGCACGGCCTGGCTGAGCTCCGCCTGCCCGGCGTGGCTGGGCTTGACGCGACCGGCGGCGATGCCGTCGACCACGACCTCCTGGAGCTGCTCCGGCTTGAGCAGGGGGTTGCTCTTGGCCAGCGAGTCGGCGGTCAGCAGCGGCTGCCGGGGCGGCGGGAAGAACTGGGCGAGCTTGGCGGAGTTGTCGGGGTTGGTGAAGAAGGACAGGAAGTCCGCGGCGGCCTGGGCGTTCTTGGACTTCTTGATCACTCCGACGCCCGCTTGGCCGATCACGCTGTACTGGCCCTTCGGGCCGGTGGGCAGCGTCACCAGGTCCCAGCCGAAGGCGCCGTCCTTGAGCAGCGAGGCGCGGGAGATCTGGGTGATCGTCATGCCGGCCTCACCGGCGAAGAAGTCGGCGGTGGTGCCGGGGGCAGGCATGGCCTTGTCGGTGAAGATCGCCTTGTGCAGGAAGCGCATCGCGTCGATCATCTCGGGCTTGTTGAAGCCGCAGGCCCTGCCGTCCTCGCTCCAGGCCTCGGCTCCCCAACCGCCCCAGACGGAGGCCAGGTTGTCCCAGCCCTTGTAGTCGAAGTCGCGCACGACCAGGCCGGCCTTGCCGGTCTTCTCCTGTACGGCTGACGCGATCTTGACGGCCTCCTCCCACGTCCACCCCTTCGCCGGCACGCTCTGCCCGGCCTGTTTGAGCAGGTCGGCGTTGACGAAGACGCCGAAAGGCGAGGTGGAGAAGGGATAGGCGTGAAGCGTGCCGTCCTTCTGCCACAGCCTGGTGGTGCTGGGCGCGAACTCCTCGGGCTTGACCAGGTTGTCCAGGGGGGCCAGCGCGCCGGAGCTGACGAAGTCGGGGGCCGAACTCTCGAAGACCCACGCCAGGTCCGGCGCGTTCCCGCCGGCGATCTGGGTGGTCAGCGTGGTCGTGTAGGTCTCCACCGGAAGGGTGTCGTACTTCACCGAGACGTTCGGATGGGTCTTCTTGTACTCGGTCGCGATGTCGTTGAACAGCTTGAGGTGGGCCTCGTTGCCGGTCCAGATCGTCATTCGCAGCGAGACGGGGCCGTCCTGTGGCTCCGCGGAAGTTCCGCAGGCCGCGAGGGCCAGCGCACCCGCCAGCCCGAGCGCGGTCACCTTGATGCGCATGTCGCTACTCCTAGGGGGGTTAATATCCGGAGATCTCCGGCCAGCGGAGCTCGATTCCCTGCGCTTCCAGACGATCCTGGAAGCAAGCCAGAAGGTCTGGATCGTTCCGGACGGCGCGCGGGAGCACCGACCGGTCCAGACAGAAGGCGGCCAGCGCGCCCGCGGCCTCGCCGATGTTCCACTCGACGGGGTGCAGCCGGTAGCAGCCGTTGGTGATGTGCGTGGTGCCGAGGTTCTTGCCGGCGGGCAGGAGGTTGTCCACGCGCCGCGGGATGAGCGCGCCCAGCGGGATCTCGAAAGGAGCGCTCGGCACGTCGATGTAGTTGTCACCGCCGGTCGAGGGGTGCAGGTCGATGCGGTACATGCCGATGCCGACCGAATCGCCGTAGCGGGCCCCCTTGACCACGTCCTGCTCGATGACGGTGTGCTCAGCCAGGATGCGGCGTGACTCGCGGATGTAGGGCGCCTGGGCCAGGCCGTCGGCCGAGCCGGTCACGTCACCGCGGAGCCTGAGTCCCGGCCAGCCGGTGCCGCCGTCGGGCCGCGGGGCCTCGGTCTGCAGCCAGTACAGGACCGACCGGGACAGCTCGCGCGCGGCGGCCACGTGCTCGGCGGCGTCGGGCACGTCGAAGGCAGGGCCGAGCACGTAGTCGATCATCGGCCAGTTGACGAGGCAGATGTCGCTGGCGTAGGCGCCCGGAGTGAACAGGCGGCGGGCGGCGATCCGGCGGAAGGTCCACAGGTTGCCGTCGCCGGGGTTGCGCCGCTGGTCGGCGCGGACCAGCAGCGGGTCGTCGTCCGGGTTGGGAGTGAAGCTGCGCTCGCCGATCTCCAGCGTGCGCGGGTTCGGGCTGCGCCAGCCCAGCAGCTTGCCGCCCCAGAAAGGCAGCTCGAAGTCGCGCCAGAAGTCGTACGACGCCGGCTTGTCGATGGTGTGGTCGCCGTCGACGTGGTCGATCGCGAAGCAGACCGAGACCGCCTGCATGTTGAGCGGTTGCGCCTCGGCGGGAGCGCTCGGCTCGCCGGTGTCGGTCTGCGACTCGAAGCCGGTGACGTACTCCGTGCCGGTGAGCGGCAGCAGCTCACCCGTCTCGGTGGCGTCCAGGATGTAGGGCGCGGTGACCACGACCTCGTCCGAGCCGTGGCGCAGCCGTACCGAAAGAACACGGTCCCCGTCGGTTTCGGCGGCCACCGGCTTGTACGGCTGCAGCACGGACAGCCGCCCGCTCCCGCGATAGGGAGCCAGCATGGACTCGATGACCGCCAGCGCCACCCGGGGCTCGTGGCAGATCGGGCTCACCCAGCCGGCCCCGGGGTTGAGCTCGCGCCATCCCCGCGCGGCCTCGGTGAGGGGGAGGTGCCGGCGGTAGTAGTCGCGGATGCCGTTGCGCAGCGCGCGGTAGCTCGCCGTGACGCCGAACTGCTCGACCCAGGTGTGCTCGTCCGGCGGCACCCCCTGGCTGGTCAGCTGCCCGCCCAGCCAGTCGTACTCTTCGGTCAGAACCACTTGTCTTCCGGCTCTGAGCGCCGCGAGCGCCGCTGCCACTCCCCCGAGGCCGCCTCCGACGACCAGCACCTCGGTGCTCAGCTCACGCAACGTCATTCCTTCCCAGGGTCGAGCCCTTGACGAGTTCGCACGGGAGCAGCCGCTGGACCGGGCCGCTGCCCTCGATGAGTTCGGTGAGGACTTCCACCGCCTGCTGCCCCATCTCTGCACGGGGGATGCGGAAGCCGGTGAAGTCGATATCGGTCGGAGCGGGCCTGGTGGGATCGCCGAGCGTGACGATCGACAGGTCTCCCGGTACGGCCAGGCCGCGCCTCTTGGCTGCCTGGAGGATGACCGCGCCGTCGGCGTACTCCTCCACGAAGATCGCGGTGGCGCCGGTGAGCAGCACGCCTTCGGCATCGGCCGGGGGAAGGGTGACGGCCTGCAGCCCCGCCGTCCCCTCCCTGAATCCGCGATGGCGGTCGGCGAACGACTCGGGGCCGGCGCCGTGCCCGACATACGCGAATTTTTCGTGACCTAGGCTGCGGGCCTGCTCCACCAGCTCACGCACCGCGCTGCCGTAGTCGGCGCCGACGTAGGAGATCGGGCCCCCGGCGTCATCGCGGCGGCCCACTGAGACGAAGGGATAGCCCTCGGCGACCAGCCGGGCCAGCTCCTCGCGGTCGAGCTCCCGGCCCAGCAGGACGCAGCCGTCGGCCAGGCGCAGGCGGTGGTCCTGGTGATAGATGCGCTTGCGGCCGTCCACCAGCGGGGCGCTGGTCAGCAACAGCAGATCGCAACCCACCTGCTCGGCGGACTCCTCGATGCCGACGAGGAACGGGTGGTAGAAGTCCCCCGTCGCACTCGGGAAGACCGGCTCGTAGGTGAAAACGCCGAGGATCCGGTTTCTGCCTGCCGCCAGCCGCCGCGCCAGCGGATCGGCCACGTAACCCGTCTCCCTGATGACGCGCAGCACCCGATCCCTGGTCTCCGCGGGGATCCTCGTCTCGGCTCCTGGACGGTTGTTCAGCACCAGCGAGACCGTGGTCTGGCTGACGCCGGCGAGCCGGGCGATGTCGCGCTGCGTGATGCGTCCCATCTCACCTTCCCTGAGGTAATGCGCATTAGCGGTGGAAGAGAGTGTTAAGCATGCGTTTCGTCACCGTCAATAGGCGGTGCGGGAGTAATACGAATTAGCACATGCTCAGAAGTCGAACGTGATCGTGACCTCGATGGCGCCGTCGTGCGGCACCCGAAGCACGTGCAGGCGCCGCTCTCCGTCCCTGAGGTAGGACACCGAGGTGACGGCGAAGGTGGCCGGCCGTGCCGTACCCCAGCTGAAGCGGACCACTCCCCCGGCACGGCGCAGCTCGAGCCCGTCCGCGGTCGCGGTCACCGAGCCGCCGTACGGCGCGGCCGTACCGTCGGTGAACGTGACCCGATCGGTGGGGTGCACGACGATCGGTATCTGTTCGGTGGCCGCCGAGACCGCCTGGACCGAGCGGCGGATCTGGCCGCCGGTGATCCGGACGTCGGTGACCACCGAGGAGTCCGGCGTGTGGAAGCGCAGCCTGTAGGGGTTGCCGCCCAGGAACTCCACGGGCATGGGGCCGTTGGCGTCCGGCCGCTGGCCGGGGAAGACCGTCGCCCAGCAGGCGTGGTTGTTGTCGTTCAGTGACTGGATGAGCGTCCCGGCGACCGGATGCCACAGGAAGCTCAGCCCGGTGCGGGAGAGAGTGGAGGCCCGCCTGGTGCCGAAATAGCCGCCCAGGTACAGGTTGGGTCGCCGGATGAAGAAGAACTCCTGCCCGTCGTCGCTGCGGATCTCCTCGAACCGATGGGAGCGAAGGTACGGCAGGCCGGCGATGGCCGCGTCCTTGCCCGCGCGAAGCGGGTAGCGCTCGCCGTAGATGGCGTGCGTGAGGATGCGCGGCGAGGTGTCCTGCTTGGCCAGCAAGGGAACCGGTGAGGGATCCGCGGCCCAGGCGGCGCGGGCGGCGGTCAGATCCTCCCGGGCGGACAGGAAAGCGGCCAGCGCGGGCACCTCCGGCACGAACTGGTTGGCGAGCGCGGTCCGCTCCGGGTCGGGCCGGACATCGTCGTAGAAGCGGGAACTGGTCCGCGAGGACGACGCGATGTTGGTCAGCCAGCCGGACCCGTCGGGCTCGCGAAGCAGGTTGTAGCCGAGCCACTCGGCGTACCTGGCGGCCATCTGCACCATGTGCGGATCGCCCGACTGGCGCCAGGCATCGGCCATCTCCGGGAGCATGACCTCGAAGTTGTAGTTCTGGTCCGGCCCCGACTTCTCGTAGAAGAAGCCGGCAGGGCTCTGGCCGGTCTGGGCCATGCGGGCGAAGGCGTCGGCGAGCTGCCGCTGCAGCGCCGGATCAGGGTCCAGTCGCAGGGTCAGGGCCGCACCCGCGAGTCCGGCCATGGTCTGGTTGGCGAAGGTCAACCTGCTCTGCCAGGCTGACTGGTTCGCCCCGTCGAGCAGCCAGGAAGCCGCCTTGTTGAGGGCCGCGCTCAACTGGGCCTGGCGGCTGGGCAGGATGTCGGCTCGGCGCAGCAGGGCGAGGGTCTTGCTGAGATACCCCAGCGCGAAGCCGGTGGGTGCGAGGCCGTGCTCGCCCCTGGAGTACTCGGGGAACGAGCCGTCGGCGTGCTGCAGGCTCAGGTAGTGGCCGAGTCCCGCGTCGAGGGCGGTCTGCAGCGCCGGTTCTCCCGAGTACGGGTTCCAGGCCCGCTGCTGGGTGAGGAACCAGACCAGCGTGTAGACGTGCTCCTGCACGCGGGCGTTGTACGGCGCTGCCGGGTTGCGCCACCAGCCGCCGGCGAGGAATCCGGAGGCGTCCATGTCGTGGACCATCGGGGCGAGGGTGGTCAGGTAGGTCGCGAAGCGCTGCTCGGCGGGTGCGAAGAGGCGGCGGTCGGGGGCTCCGGGAGGCAGCGTCGCGAGCGCGAGGGCCTCGGCGCGGCCGGTCGGCAGGGCGGCGAACAAGGCGGCCGCCCCGGCGCCGGTCAGGAGGGTTCGGCGATTGAGCATGGCGCTCACGGTCACTCAACGGGGTTGTGCGTGTCAATAAGCTAATACGAATTAGCGGCCTGGCTCGCGGGAACCGGTCGCCCGGTACGGCCGGGCCGCTCAGCAGTGCGTGCGCGCCGTGGCGGCCCCGGGCCGCCGGACCGATCAGCAGCGCGGCCGGGGAGCGCCCACCATCACATCGACCAGGGCGGCCGCTGTCCGGGCGGACGGGCAGAGGGCGCAGAAGATCGCCGGATAACAGCCATTCCACCCCGACGCCCCACCACTACCGAGGCGAATGATCAACTTGTGATCGGAGGTCGGGGCTCATCGCACCGACCCGAGCGGAGGGCCCGCAGGTGACAGCCTCACGATCCTGAGCACAGGGCTACCGGTGGCAGACCACTTCCAGCATGACGCCGTCGGGGTCCTCCCAGAACGTGGCGTAGTAGGCGGGGCCGTACTGCGGGAACTCCTGAGGCGCATGCAGTACGGTCGCGCCCTGGGCAGCCGCCCACTCGTGTAGGCGGTCCACCTCCTGGCGTGTCTTCACCATGAAGGCCAGATGCTGCAGGCCGGGACGGTGACGTGAATAACCGCCGTCCTCCGCTGCGGGGTAGAAGAACAGATAGGTGCCCGCCTTGCCGTCCGCCGGGCGGTAGGAGAACTCGTCGGCGGCGGCGAAGAAGCTCTCGAAGCCGACCTGGGGCAGGAACTCGTCGTAGTACGCCTTGGCGCGGACGAGATCGCTGACGTTCATGCCGATATGACCGAGGGGCATCTACCGATCATAGGAGGCCCTTGAGTCGGGTGGTGCTCTCAGAATCCTTCGCTCTGCTCGTCGTAGGAACAGGAGGTCAGGCCGGCGGCCCGCGCTCAAGACCCTGATCAGGCGAGTGCCTGCCGGAAGACGTCGGCCCGGATGACCAGCCGGTTCCGTCCCTCCGAAAGCCCAGCGCAGACCCACCTTGGCGGCTGGCGCGTTTCTTGACGCCACCCCGCCCCGCTGTTGTGATCACTTTCTTGATCGGACGTCGGTGCCCCGCCGTATGGTGTCGTGGCATGACGATCAAGCCGGAACCCCCAGACCTGACCGCCCAACGTCGCCTGCTGGCCTCCGCCTCCCCCACCCGCGCGTGGAAAGCCGTCCGCACGCTCGTGCTCGACGGCCGGGACGAGGCCCTCGCGCTGGCCGTCGAGTTCGCCGAGATCGCCGAACCGTCCATGGACATGCTGCTCGCACTCTGGTTCCAGGCGCCGTCCCCGGACGGCTTCGCCGAGCGCATCCTCGCCCCCGCCCTCGCCGCCGAAGGCCGTACCGCATTACAGCTGCGCAAGCGCGACTCCATCACCGGCCTGCGCCACCTGACCATGCTGCGGTCCCTGCACCTGGACCACTGCAAGAACCTGGCCGACCTTTCCGAACTCGCCGCGCTCACCGGACTGACCGACCTCGACCTGGACGGCTGCGCGGCCATCACCGACCTCACACCGCTGGCCGGACTCACCGCGCTGAAGAACCTCAGCCTCACGAGCTGCCGCGGGGTATCCGACCTCTCCCCTCTGCTCGGCCTGTCCGGCCTGCGCCGACTCGATCTGCGCAGCAGCGGCGTGAAAAGCGTCGAAGGAGTCGGCGACGCCTTCCCGGAGTTGGAATACCTCAGTCTCGACAACTGCCGGTTCGTCGAGGACGTGCAGCCTCTGTCCGGACTACGCCGCCTGACCGAACTGGAGCTGTCCCGCACCAAGATCCGAACCATCGCCGGACTGCGCGACCTCGGCTCCCTGACCGAGCTGGCCATGCACTGTCCCCGCCTGACCAGCCTCGACGGCATCGCCGCCATGCCCGCCCTGCGCAGGCTGTGGCTCAGCGGGTGCACCAACCTGAAGAGCCTGGACGGCCTCGGTCACCATCCCCACCTCACGAGCCTCGGCCTGCCGAGCGCGCCGCTCCCTGACCTGCGCCCGCTCTCGCGCCTGCCCGCCCTGAGCAAAGTCGCCATCGACAAATTCCAGAAGCTCGCCTCACTCGACGGGCTCGAGGGGCACCCCTCGATCACGGAGGTCGAGCTGTGCTACGCGGACGACCTGCGAGACTTCTCCGCCCTCGCCCACATGCCCGCCCTGCGTGAACTGACCCTTCAAGGCCTGAACCAGCTCAGCGACCTCACACCGTTCTCCGGACTCTGGCAGTTGGAGCGCCTCGATGTGGTTTTCACCGACCTGCGCACCCTCGGCGAACCCATGAACCTGCCTGCCCTGCGCACGCTGGACCTCTACGGCTGCCCCGCGCTGACCGACCTGGGAACCCTCGTCGACCTGCCCTCCCTCAAGGAGGTCATCGTGCAGGATTGTCCCGCGCTGTCGCCCACCCTCATCTCGGACCTGCGAGCCCGCAACCTCCTTGTCAGCTGAGCCCCTCAAGACCTCCTGGGAAGGTTCAGAATTCCCACGGCGCGGCATGAGCCACGATCGGCACCGGCGCGATCGGACTCACCGAGGCTTTCCGGCCGACCGTCGGCTCGATGACGGGCATGGGCGGCCGTGGTGTCCGGCTGTCGCCGCCCTGCACACGCCCGAGGACGAGAACCATCGTCGAGAGGTCACGACTCCAAGCGCGGCGTCCGCTCACAACATCCCGTGGGGAACCTGCGCCGCTTCCGGCACCGGCTGGACGACATCCCAGTGCTCGACGATCTGCCCGTCGACCAGCCGCCAGATGTCGACGACGGCGATGCCGCGCGGGTCGTCGGCCGTGGCCATGCGGTAATGCATCACCACGTGATCGTCGTCGGCGATGACCCGCTTGAGATCGAGCCGGGCGCGAGCCACCGGAGCCTCGGCGATGAACGCGATGAACGCCTCCCGCCCGGAGGGGTTTCCCGGGCTGTGCTCGATGAAGTCCTCGTGCAGGAGGGTGCGGAGCACATCGATGTTGCCCGCCGCGAACTCGGTGAAGCCATGAAGGGCGAGTTGCTTGTTGCGCGCGGCCTTGCTGCTTTCGCTCATGCAGCGACCGTCCCAGCCGCCGCCCGGCCCTGTCGATTACATGGCATGTAATCGTGGTGATCGACGAGGCGGGGCCATAATCGCCGCATGATGCAGGACCGGCCGGCCGGTGAGCTGCTGCGCGAGTGGCGGCACCGCAGAGGACTCACCCAGCTCGATCTCGCGATCCAGGCGGAGGTGTCCGCCCGGCACGTCAGCTTCGTGGAAACGGGACGGACCATTCCCAGCAGCGCGATGGTGTTACGGCTGGCCGAGCATCTGGGCGTGCCGTTGCGGGAACGCAACCGCCTGCTGGTCGCGGCCGGGCACGCGCCCGTCGTGCGGGAGCGGCCGCTCGACGATCCGCAGCTGGCCTCGGCGCGAGAGGTCCTGGAACAGATCCTGCGGGGGCACCAGCCGTATCCGGCACTGGTCGTAGACCGTCGCTGGAACCTGGTGCTGGCCAACACGGCGATCGACGTCTTCCTGGAGGACGTCGATGCGTCGTTGCTGCGGCCCCCGGTCAACATGATGCGGCTCGGCCTGCATCCCGGTGGGTTCGCATCACGGCTGTGCAACCTCGGGCAGGTCCGTGCCTACCTGCTGCCCCGGCTCGCCCGCCAGGTGGCGCACACCGGTGATGCGGAGCTGAGCGCACTGTATGAGGAACTGCTGTCCTACGGCCCCGAAGGTGATCCGGCACCGCCCGATCCCGCCGACATCGCGCTGCCCATCCGCATCCGCCATCGCGGAGCGGAGCTGTGTTTCATCAACACCGTCACGACGTTCGGCGCCGCCTTCGACGTCACGCTGGAAGAGATCGCCGTCGAGGCGTACTTTCCCGCCGATGACGACACCGCCCGCTTCTTTCGAACAGGAGCCGGAAGGCCCTCGGGATGAGGGCTGCGCACGATACCGTCCGGCTTCAGCAGCCCGGCCCGGTGCCCGTACGTGACGCTGGCCGGCAGCATCACACCGAATGGGGCTCTGGTGGTGCACGGCCTCGACCACCGGCGTGTGCAACTCCAGGACCAGCAGTGTCATGGCGATGGCGAACACACCGTCGCTCAGCCCTGCGAGCCTTCCGATGCTGCTACCGGAGAAAGTGGGAGTAGAGGGCGGACATCAGGTGGGCTGGCCGGTCGGGCGCACGACGACTGTGTTCACGTCCACGCCCGCGGGCTGGGCCAGCGCCCAGGCGATGGCGTCGGCGATGTTGTCCGCGGTGAGCAGCGGCCCGGCGGGGCGGCCGTCCGGCCAGAACGAAGTGTCCACGCGGCCGGGCGCGATCAGCGTCACGCCGACGCCGTCGCCGGTCACGAGCATGCGGGTGTTCTCGGCGAGCGCGGTCACCGCCCACTTCGTCACCGAGTACATGTTGCCCGGCGAGTGGATGAATCCGGCGACGCTGCCGACCAGCACGATCCGGCCGCGGGTCTCGCGCAGCGCGGGCAACGCGGCCTTCACGAGCAGGGCGGGGCCGAGCACGTTGGTGAGGACCATGTCGCGCAGCCGGTCCGGGTCGGTCTCGGTGAGCGGGCCGTGGGTGGAGAAGCCGGCGTTGGCGACGACGTGGTCGAGTCTGCCGTACTCCTTGACGGTCGCAGCCACGGCGTCCTGTACGGCGTCGTAGTCGGTGGCGTCCCCCGGCAGGCGCAACACGCCGGGCACCCCAGCGAGCCTGGCCTCGTCCCGGCCGGTGACGGCGACCGCCTGCCCGTCCGCGACCAGCCGCTTGGCGAGGGCTAACCCGATGCCGCTCGCTCCCCCTGTGATCAACGTTGACTTCACGCGCCACACAGTAGGGGGCACAGCACACGAGCGGCCAATAAATCGGCTTATGGCAGACCCCTCGGAAACCGATCAGTCATGGCGAACCCAAGTCTCCAGCATGCCCACGAGCGCCGAAGGCTCATGGGTTCCCTCCAGCAGGTTGCGGCCGAGGCGATCGACCTCCTGGACGGTCGGCATGTCCCGGGGCTTGAGTAGCAACCGAACGGCCGGTGGCGTCAGCCCGGGGTGAGGACGCAGAACTCGTTGCCCTCCGGGTCGGCGAGGCACATCCATGACACATCGCCCTGGCCGACGTCGGCGTCGGTGGCGCCCAGAGCCCGCAGCCGGGCCACCTCCGCCGCTTGATCGTCACCGCGGTACGGCATCAGGTCGAGATGGACACGGTTCCACACGGTCTTCACGCCGGGCGTGCGAAGGAGCTCCAGATATGGCCCGACGCCCTTGGCCGAACGTAGCACCGCATGATCGTCGGTCACCTCGTGCACGGTCCAGTCCATCGCCTCGCCCCAGAACCGGGCCATGGCTCGCGGATCAGCGCAGTCGACCACCACACGGGCGATCGGCCCGGTGTCCCGGTAGATCGATCGGGGCTCCAGCACGCAGAACACGTTGCCCTCCGGGTCGGCCAGGACCGTCCACGGGACGTCGCCCTGGCCCACATCGGCGGACGTCGCACCGAGCTCCTTCAGGCGCGCGACCAACTCCTCCTGATGGGCCGCCGAGGTGGTGGCGAGATCGATGTGCACGCGGTACTTCACCGTTTCGGGGTCCGGGACGGTGACGACATCGACGCAGACGGCGACGGGGTCCGGCCAGACGAAGCCCACGGGTTCGACGTTGGTCACACCGGGTCCCTCGCTGGAAACACCCCAGCCGAGCGCCTGCGCCCAGAACCGGCCGAGCGCCGAGTCATCCCAAGCCTTGAAGTTCACCTGAACAAGTCGCAGCGCCATGCCGCCCAACCCTATGTCCAGGCAGATGAGTGTGATGAATCAGGATCAGCACGCTGACCCAGCTGGTGGCGCGCGAACGGGAACGGGCCACGCGGGAGCCGCATGACACCTTGGTCGCGCTGCTCAGTGCGCAGCAGCCCCCGCCCCCCGCACACCGCCGGGAACGTCACTCCAGCCGGGCCGCGGCCTCCAGCGGCGCGGACGAACGGAGGAAGCGCAGGTCCTCCATGACCAGGGCGACATCGGTGGCGCCGCCACGGCGGAGGGCCGGGGCCAGCGCGTCCAGGTCGGACCAGCGGGACGGGCGGAGGTGGACGCGGTAGCCGTCTCCGGCGGGCTCCAGGGTGAGGGCTTCGCCGATGGCGAGCCTGCTCTCCGGGAGGTGGGCCGCGGTCGCTCCGGCGGCTCGTTCCAGGGCGGCGACCGAGGTGACACCGGCGGCGATGGGCAGGGTCGTGTCCGGGCTGGTGACGTGTTCGTGCAGGTCACGCAGGCGGGCGGCGGCGGTCGTACGGGCGGGGCGGTCCTTGGGCAGGCGGTCGGCCAGGAGCCTCACGGCGCGGGCGATGTGACCCAGCGGCGGCACGGACGGACGCTCGCCGAGCAGGGCGATCAGCGCCTCCAGGGCGTCCTCGGCACCGGAGGCGAGGGTGACCCACTGCTCCGTGCTGAGCGGGGTGAGCCTCGGGTGGCGTTCCGTCCAGTACGCGACCGCCCGGTCCAGGTCGGGGCCCGTACGCCAGAGGTCTGCGGGGTCGTCGGGCATGAGCAGCTCGACGACTTCGACGGCCTCGTCGGTGGTGGTGAGCGCCTCCAGGGAGAGCGCGGCGATGCGCAGCTCGATCTCGGTCAGGTCGAGTTCGCGGGCGCGGGCGGCGTCGCCCTTGCGGAAGGCGGCGACGCGGCCGCGCGCCCAGCCGTCCGGCCAGGAGAGCGTGCGGGCCGAGGTGGACAGCAGGATCAGGCACTGGGCCGGTGACAGGCCGGTGGCCTCGGCGAACGCCCGTACGGTCGCCTCCCGGTCCACGGGCGGCGGACCGTTCTCGGCGATCAGGTCGAGCGCCCGCCGGAGCCGGTCCTGGTCGCCCCAGCCGCGGCAGGTCCGCAGCTCGACGGCGCGGTTGCGGGTGAACAGGAGTGGGTTGGGGCCGTCCGGGGTGTAGAGGAGCGCCGTGACGGCGTACCCGTGCCCCACCCGCTCGTAGTCGGCGACGGCGGCGATCATGATGGGGCCGCTGCCCGAGCGGATCTGCCCGAGGTCGTACTCCGGGCGCAGCCGGGCGACGTGCCAGGTGCCGTCGGTACGGAGGAGCTCGGGGACGGCGGCCAACTCCAGAAGTTGCGGGCGCCCGCCGCCGTTGCCCCACGCGGCCTCCAGGACGGCGGCGCCGAGGCGGCCCAGCGTGTTCTCGACCCCCTTGACGGCGGGGGCGTTGAATATCGCGATCTTCTTGTCGTACGGCACATCGACGGCGGCACGGGTGAAGTGGACGATCCTCTCGTACGCGGACTCAGGCCCCGGATCGTCCGGCTCGGGGGACTTCTCGGACTGGACGGTGGGGGCCGCGGAGGCGGGCGCCGGGCGCAGGTGGGGCGGAGGGGCTTGCGCCAGGCGTTCCAGCAGGGCGAACGTGCGCTCGCGGCATTCGACGGCCGTCCACACCAGGAACGTGACGCCCTTCCAGAGCGACTCGTCGGTGATCTCCGGCAGGAGCGGGTGGAGCCGTCCCGCCAGCTCGTCGCGGGCGGCGTCCTTCTCCTGGTACCCGCTCTCGGGGTCCAGCACCCGCATGAGGTCGGCGCCGAGCGCGGCGTCCGCGACGTCGATCAGGGCCTGCGCCTTCTTCTCGTCGACGGCGCGCAGCGCCCTGGATCCTTGGGGGTCGCGCGGCCGCATCGCCGACCACCGGCCGGGAGGCGCGACCAGGCGGGTCCCGGATGCGTAGCGGTGGTGCTCGACCGTGCTGATGTTCTCGGCACCGTCGTGCTCGGGCACCCTGCCCCAGCCGCGGACGTAGCGGCCGATGGTCCGCCCGGCCGGGTCCCGCAGCTCGATGATCCGGCCCTGGCCGCGCCACACGGTGGCCTCGGCGCCACCGGGAAAGGCGACCCGTTCGCCGTCGGCCGGTACGACACGGCGGGCGGCGGGGTGCGCGCTGCCGTGCGGGCAGTGCGGGCCGCCGTGGTCCAGTACGGTCACCCGGCCGTTCACCGCGATCAGGCAGCGGTCGTAGAGGTCGCGCGCCTCGGTCCGTTCGTGGGACCGGCTGGAGATGTGCTCGTACGTGCCGAAGCCGTGGGACGGGCCGACTGCATCCGGTGTGACGACGGAGGCGCGGAACTTGTGCTCCCAGAGCCGGCCGGACTCGATCAGGAGCAGGTCGGTGCCGCTCTCTTCCAGGTAGTCGGTGATGGTGTTGACGTGGCCGGGGACGAAGGCGGGCAACTCCAGTTCGTCGAGGACGCCGCCGCCCAGCGTGGTGGCGAGGGCGCGGGCCGGGTCCGTCCCTGTCGCGATCGTCCGGACGCTGTCCAGGAGGAAGCCGGGGACTCCGGCGATGGTGAACCGTTCGGCGTCGCACAGGGCGGCGTGCGCGTCCGGAAGCCCTTGACCTGGGACCCGCTCGGCATGCTCGGCCAGGATGGCGGCGACAATCTGCGCCGTTCCCTGTGTCGCGGTCAGGGCCCGTACGGTCTCGGGGGCGGTCTGCTTCGGGACGGCGGGCTCGGTGACGTTGAGCTGGTTGGTCACGTTGCCCACGATCGCGTCGCGCAGCAGCGGAGCCCAGTCCGGGTCGGCGGCAACGGCGGCCAGGTCGGTGCCCGCTCCGGAGGCGAGCCGGTCGTACAGCTTGAACGTGTGCAGCAGCCGGGGCCGCGCGAGCGGGACGCCGCGGTCCAGGAGGAGATCGAGGAGCGGGAGGTCGGCGGCGGTCTCCTCCCAGCGGTTGACCTCGTCCTCGTCCACTCCGAGTACCGCCTCATGGTCGTCGCAGGTGAGGCCCTCCGCGCGCAGCCGCGTACCGGCGTCGTGCAGGAGGTCGCCGAGACCGGCGACGGGGAGTGCGAGCCCCGCGTACAGCTTCAGGAAGCGGCCGAGCCAGTCCTTCGCCGCCGCTCCTGCCAGCCCGGGGGACGTGGTGAACGGGGCGGTCAGGCCCGCGCCCGCGAGGTTGGCGAGGAGGACCGACACTGCCGCGCTCTTCGCCTCGGGGATGTCCTTGGCGGGCAGCGGCAGGATGCCGAGGAGCGCGCGGCCGATGCCCGCGTCCGCCCGTGCCATCGGGCCGAGCAATGGAAGGACGAACTTCCAGAGGGCCTGCGGTGCCGAGTCCATGCAGCCGCTCTCCAGCACTGCCCGTACGGCGCGTTCGTCCTCGAGCCCGCCGAGCGCGTGCCCGGCGGCCTTCGCCAGCGCCGCCCAGCCGTCGGCCAGTGCCAGCGCGCCGTCCGCGCCGTCCGGGACTTCCTCGCACCACTCGGTGAGCAGGCTGCGGTGCCAGCGGTACGCGCCGGGGGCGGGATGGCGGGCGGCGAGCCGCTTGCCGTGCTTCTTGAGCGTGGCCGTTCCTGCGGCGTCCGGTCCCGCGGCGAGGTGCGCCGCGACGAGCGCGGCCTCGTCGACCGGCAGCGCGTGCGCGTCCTCGGCGGCGCGGGCCTTCTCGAAGAAGGCTGCGGCGAAGCGGGCGCTGCCCGCGGCGGCCAGGATCCGCGCGCACTCCTCGTAGAAAGGCGGCAGCAGCTCGGGCGCGTGCGTCTCCAGGTCGTCGCCGGTACGGGTGAGCGCGGTGCGCGCGAGGCCGGGCTTGCGGGCGGCCAGGCCGCGGGCCGCCCGCAGGTCGGTGTGCGCGGCCAGGATGCGGGCGCGGTGCGCCGGGTACCGGTGCAGGGCGGACGCGAGGAAGCCGAGTGGGCCCGCGTGCACGGTGCCGACGCCGGTCTCCGCCACCGGGTCCAGGTCGTACAGCGACTTCTCGGCCTTGTCGCCGTCGACGGCCGCGCGCCGGACGAGTTCGACGACCGGCTCGTCCAGGACGGAGTGCTCGTAGCGGACGGCGACGCACATGTCCTCGTCGGAGCCGGCGGGCGCGCCCGGCAGCACCGCCCCGGCGCGCAGCAGCACGTCGCGCGTCGGGCCGGTGATGCCGGAGGGCACCACGGTGCCGGGCTCACCTTGGTGGGCGTCGCAGTAGTGGGAGTACGCCTCGGCCGCCTCCACCACCGGCTCCGTCTCGTCCACGGTGCGGTCCGCGTACAGAGCCATGAGAATGCGCACGCCCTCGGACCAGGCGATGTCGCCGATCTCCCGGCCGCCCGCGGCGAAGCTCAGCCACGCCATGGAGGCCGGGCTCATCGGCCCGCTCCAGTCCAGGTCGATCTCGATGCCGAGCGGCTCGGGCGCGTGCACGGTGAACCGCGCCCTGTCTCCCTTGATGCGCCCGCCCAGCTCGTGCACGCGGCGCTCGAACGCGGCGCCGCTCTCGTACCGGGCGTCCATGTATCCGAAGGTGTCGACCACGCCGAACGTACGGTCCATGCTCGCGGGACGCGTCCACACCTCGCGGCGTACCTGCTCAACGACCTGCGCGAGGTTCCGTCCCCGCCAGGGGGGCAGCTCGTCGCCGAGCGTCAGCGGGTGCGGGATCGCGAAGGCGTCCGCGCCCGTCCACGCGCCCTCGCGCAGGAGCGCGCAGCGGCCGAGGTCCGGCGCGCCGTCGACGATCGGGGCGATGACCAGGTCGGTGAGCGTCTCGCGCCACACCGGATCGTCCCACACGGCCGCGAACACCGCGGCCGGGACGGGCAGCGACCGCACCATCCAGGACTCGACCCGGTCGTGCACCGCCCGCGCGTGCTCGCCGAGCCGGTCGCAGAGGGCGGCGAGCCGTACCGCGGTCGGATCCTTCCTGACGTTGGCGGGCACCTTGGCCAGCACGCGGCCCGCGGCCGTCCGGCAGGCGAGCACCGGCCGCCGCGTCCCCTCGACGGTCAGCTCGTGGCCCGTCGCGATTCCGATCCATCTCATGGCACGCCATTCTTGATCACCCCTAGGACATTCGGCGGGAAACGGATGATTTACCCGCAGTGACAGGGGCGTCGAGGTCAGCGGCCCCTGAGGTGCCCAGGAGGTAGCCCTTGGAGAGGACCGGGCGCTGGTAGGGCAGGTGGGGCTCGTCGCCGACGAGCGTGATCGGCCCGTCGTAGCCGTGCTCGAGGCGCAGGGCCTGGGCGGCCTTCGCGCCGGCGAGGCTCGCTCCGATGATGACGATCCCCGGATCGGCAGGCATGGCAGATGGCTCCTAGATGATCTCGAGGTTGGCCATCATGGCCATGTCCTCGTGTTCGGCGTTGTGACAGTGGAAGAGGTAACGGCCGCGGTAGCCGTCGAAACGGGTGATGATCTCCACTGCTTCGCCCGGCCGTAGGGAGACGGTGTCCTTGAGTCCCGCGTCGTGTGGCAGCGGCGGGCGACCGCTGCGCGACAGCACCCGGAACCCGACCAAGTGCAAGTGGACGGGATGGTGGACGTCGGCGACCAGGCGCCACACTTCGACGTCGCCGAGTCGGGCGGTGACATCGGTGCGGGCGGGGTCGAACGGCAGCCCGCCGATCAGCCATCCGTGATCGCCACGCATCTGCCCGGCGCGGAAGGAGAAGTCGCGCACCTGGACGGCGTCCGACCGCCGCCAGGTCGGCAGATCGGTGGAGAGCGTGCGGGGGATGCGGCTGTCGTCGGTGGCGTGGCGTGCGATGCGGAAGGCCATCACGTCGCGGGTACGGCCCGAGCCGAGCCGATTGATGAGTCTGACGCGGCTGCCGACCGGGACACCGGAGAAGTCGACGATCACGTCGTAGCGTTCGGCGGGTGCGATCGGCAGCAGCCGATGGGTGACCGGCGTCGCGAGCAGTCCCTGATCGGCGCCGATCTGGACGAGGTCCAGCCGGCGGCCGTCGTCGGTGACCGCTTCCAGTTCGTAGTGGCGGGCGTTGGAGGCGTTGAGGATGCGTAGCCGGTAGCGGGCCGTGTCGACCTCGTGTACGGGCCACGGGGCGCCGTTGACCAGGATCACGTCGCCCAGGACGCCGGCGAGGTACGACTCGTGCACGCCCGGCCGCTCCCGCAGGGTGGGGTCGAGTGCGGGATAGTCGAGGCTGCCGTCGGCGGCGAACGCGCGGTCGGCGATCATGAGAGGCAGTTCGCGGAGCCCCTCGGGCAGGCCGAGATTGTCTTCTGCGTCGTCGCGGACGATGTGCAGCCCGGCCAGGCCCCGCCAGATGGCGGGGGCGGTGAAGTCCATCCGGTGGTCGTGGTACCACAGCAGCGTCGCCCGCTGGTCCAGCGGGAAGGTGTAGTCCCTCGTCAGCTTGCTCACCACGGCCCGCGGATCGTGCATACCGTGCGAACCATGCTCGGAGCCATGCCCGGTGGGCATGGCGGCGTCGTGCCAGCCTTCGGGCAGGACGAGGTCGGTCGGGTATCCGTCGGAGGCTGCCGGGGTGTGTCCGCCGTGCAGGTGCACGACGGTCGGCACGGGCAGTTCGTTGCGGTGCGTCACGGTGATGGGCCGGCCGCGGCGCGACTCGATCGTCGGCCCTGGGAAGGTGCCCTCGTACGTCCACAGCGGCGTCTTGACGCCGGGCAGGATCTCCGCACTCGCTTCGCGCTGGGTGATCTCGTAACGGTCGGTGCCACCCGCTGTGCTGACCGGCGCCAGCACAGCGGGAAGCGGCAACGGTACCTGGAAGGCGGGCGGCAACGGCACAGCGCTGCGCAGCTCGGCACCGGTGATCGACGGGCGGCGGGCCAGCGCGGCCGAGGTCGACAGCCCGGTGGCCGCCATCAGCCCGAGCGCCCCGCCGATGCCCAGCACCCGGCGCCTGGTCAGGCCACGAGCACGGACGGACCGGCCCTCATCGTGCTCACGCATCGAGGCCCTCCCCCTGCGCACGCGTACTCCGCTGGAGCGGCCGGCGCCAGACCGCGATGAACTGCACGACGAGCGCGGCGACGGTCATCACGCCCAGCGGGATGTGCAGCCACAGCGCGCCGTCCAAGCCGGCGAAGTACTGCACCGTCTCGGCCGCCACCACCGCCATCGTGGCCAGGAACGGCCAGGCCTGACGCAGCCGGACCCAGACGATGATCGCCACGATCGCCTGCAGGTAGCCGATGGAGGTGACCACGTCGGCGCCGACCGCGTGCCGGCGCAGGCTGTCGAAGTCACCGGTCAGATACACCCCGGCGAACACCGGCTGGCCGACGATCGCCACCACGTGCGCGCTGACAACGGCCCGGAAAGCCCACCCGGTCGGCCTCGTCCGATGCGCGGCAGCGGATCCCAGGCTGCTGGTGACCATGAAGGGTCCTCCTCACTCTGATCTCCGTACGCGAACCCATCCGAAGCTATGACCCATGAGCTATCTTGTCTAAGATCAATATTGCTATGGCGTTATGTGTGTGGAGGCATGATGGAGCTGAACACGCTCAAGCAGTTCCTGGTGGTGGCGCGGCTGGAGCACCTCAGCCGGGCAGCCGACGAGCTTCACATCGCCCAGCCGTCGCTGAGCCGTACCATCGCCCGGTTGGAGAGCGAGCTGGGCGTACCGCTGTTCGAGCGCAGCGGCCGGCTCCGGCTGAACGACACGGGCAAACTCTTCCGCGACCACGTCGAACGCTCCCTCGGCGAACTCGATGCGGGACGACGCGCCGTCGCCGAGGCCACCAGCCAAGGCTTGGGCACCGTGAGACTGGCGTCAGAAACCTTCCTCACCCTCACCGGGCCGCTGGCGGCCTACAAGCGCGCCCATCCCTCCGTCGAGATCGAGCTCCACTGGTCGCCGGCCGAGGACATGGCCCGCCGCCTGCGGGCCCAAGACGTTGATCTGTGTGTCGCCTCGCAGCCGATCCATGCCGAGGGCCTGGAGGCCACGCAGCTGTTCGATGAGGCGGTGGGGGTGGCCGTGCCACTCGATCACCCGCTGGCGGGCCGCGCTTCCGTACGCATCGACGAACTCGCCGGCCAGCCTTTCATCACCGCCCGCAAAGGGCACTGGCTACGCCGGCTGCTCGATCGGCTCTTCGCCGCACGAGACCTCACACCGAAGATCGTCTGCGAAGGTGACGAGCCCGCCGCCATCGCGGACCTGATCAGCGCAGGACTCGGCATCGGTCTCGTCCCCGCCTTCGCCCGCCGCAGCGCCACGCGGGCCCCCGCCGCCTGGATCGCCGTCGACAGTCCCGACTGCCGTCGCGCGGTCACCCTCTATTGGGGCGCCGACAGCCACCTGTCGACCGCCGCCCGCCTGATGCGCACCACGATCACCAGCTGGAACTGGATCGCCGGCGAACCTCAAGACAATCGCCGATGATCGCGCTCAGGACCGGCGAGCAAACCATCCAGGAATCTCAGGCGAGACATGAAGGAGACCGATGAGCGACCTGGAGGCCATCGCCGACCGGATCGAGATCGAGACGCTGCTCGGCGAGTTCACCGATGCCGTGATGATGCGACTTCGACGGCCGTGCGTCTCCGTTCGCACCCGACGACGTGTTGGCGGGCTCAGGTTCGTCGCTCGACGCGGCAGGAGCGTCCTGACCGTAAATGCCGTGAGCCTGACATCCCCGGGTGCTGTGTCGTCGTACCTGTGAGAAGCCAAGATTCCACACCGCATGGAAGGGACGGGCAGCGATGCCTACTCAACGCGAGATAGATGAAGCCAAGATTCGGCAGCAGGTCGACAAGATGATCGAAGGGCTCCGAGCCAAGGATCTCGAGGGCCTGAAGCAGCTTTACGCAACGGATGTCGTGTCCTTCGACGTCGAGCCGCCGCTGCAGCATGTAGGGATAGCGGCGAAATTGAAGAACTGGGCGAACGTGTTCACGTTCTTCCATGATGTGACTTACGAGGTCCGCGACCTGACGCTCACCGTGGGCGATGATGTGGCATTCGGGCACTGCTTCGGCCGGCTGAGCGGCACGCTGAAGAACGGGACGGCGACGAGCGGTATGTGGGTCCGGGTCACTTTCTGCTTCCGGAAGATCGACGGCAGTTGGTTGATCACGCACGACCAGGTTTCTGTGCCGCTCGATATTCCGAGCGGCAAAGGAGTGACCGACCTCGAGCCCTGACGGGCGGTTCTGCCCGTTGAGCCACTGACCTGGTTTCGCAGGCCGGGGGCGCGGCGGTGCTACTGCCGATGGTTCGTGCTGCCCGGGCATTACCGGCCGAGCAGGTCCGCGCAGATGCGGCTGACGATCGTCGTCAGCCAGGCGCTGGGAGCTCGACGGCGTCCTGCTGTTGCCGGCACAAGCCGCGGGCGTAGGTCTCGTGGACGAGTTCCTCAGCGTCGACCAGCGAGTTGGAGGAGCCGCACCCCCGGGCTGTCCCGTCATGCCGCGACAACCTGACCGATCGAGGCCCGGACGGCGCCGCCTACGACATCGACCGCGCCGGCAGGCGCCAGCCAGGGCTGGGTTTCAAGGACTTCCCCGGACGGCCGTGGATGATGATGCGGGGAGACGCGGAATCGGCCAGGGACAGCACGCCAAATATTGATGAGAAGTCCTTAGATGTCGCTTGAGGGAGTCCGGGGGAGGAAACGAGACGCCCAGGAAAAGAGGGCGAAACAAGCACAGCGCGCGATCTGATGAGAGCGGTCAGCGAGTCCGTGAGCGAGGACGACACAGTCCTCGACTCCGCCGCAAGCTTCGGAACGTCCATGTGGAGGCGCTTCCGGTGGTCCGGAGGGACGGTCAGCTTGAGGCGATCCCTGCCTACCGTGACGCGGCTCGGTCCGAGCTCATCGACCGCGGGGGCCGATCTGCTCGCCGACCGCGACCACCAGGTGCTCGTCGGCGCCTGGGCCTTCGCCCTGCCGGGATGCGGGCGCGAATAACCGGGGCCGCCTGGTGGATCCACTTCCCGACCTAAAGAGAGACACCACATGGACCTCAAACTCGAATTCATCGTGCTGCCCGTCTCCGACGTCGATCGGGCCAGGAGCTTCTACGAGGCTGCGGGATTCCGGTTGGACGTCGACCAGACATTCAGTGAGGACTACCGGCTCGTGCACCTCACGCCACCCGGCTCAGAGTGCTCGATCATGTTCGGCAAGGGCCTCACCTCCGCCGCCCCCGGCTCCGCCCAAGGCCTGTATCTCGTCGTCGACGACATCGAAAAGGCCCGCGCGGAGCTCGTCGGCCGGGGCGTCGAGGTGAGCGAGATCTTTCACGACGGCGGAGGGCTCCTTCACCACGGTCACGACGCCGACGGGGTCGTCCACCGTGGCCAGGGCCAGGAGCGGCTGGCCGGCCCGCACCCCGACCGTGCCTCCTACGCCTCCTATGTCACCTTCCGTGACCCGGACGGCAACGGCTGGGGACTGCAGGAGGTGAAGCAGCGGGCCCCCGGACGGTGACAGCACGTTGATCGCACCTCCACTCAGACACTCAGCTACTCAGCTACTCAGGAGAGCGACCGATGGTTGCCGGCAACCTTGTTCTCATCGCTGGCGCCGGTGGCACGGGCCGTACGGTGCTCGACCAATTGCGCGCGCAGGACGTGCCGGTGCGCGCGATGGTCCGCCGTGATGACGAGCGTGCGGCCGAGTTGCGCGCCCTCGGCGCGGAGGTCGTCGTCGGCGATCTGACCCGACCCGAGAACGTCGCGGCCGCGCTGGAGGGTGTCGGGCGGATGTACTTCGCGATGCCCGTGTCGCCTGACCATCTGCTGGCGGCGACCGTGGTGGCCACCGTGGCGCGGGAACGCGGGGAGCTGGAGGCTCTGGTGGGCATGTCACAGATGGCGGTGTCGGAGATGGCCGCCACCGGCACCGGCACCGCGGAGTCGCACCAGCACCGGCTGCACTGGCTGGCGGAGCAGGTACTCGACTGGTCGGGCCTGCCAGTGGTCCACATCCGGCCGACGGTCTTCCTGGAAAATCCGCTGTTCACCACGCTGGCGGCACAATCGATCAGGGAGAACGGCACGATCGCGCTCCCGTTCGGCACCGGGCGCACGGCGCCGGTCGCCGTGGACGACGTCGCCCGGGTGGTCGCCACCGTGCTCCGCGACCCGGCCCCGCACATCGGGCACGCCTACGAGCCGGCCGGGCCACGCATGCTCGACATGACCGAGATGGCCGAGGAGTTCTCACGGGCATTGGAGCGCCCGGTGTCCTATGTGGACGTGCCGCTGGACCGGTGGCGGGCCGAGGTGCTCGCCAAGGCGGGTCTGCCGCCGCACGTTGAACAGCACCTCGCCACCATCTTGGTCCGACTGCACCAAGAGAACCGTTACGACGCCGCGTCCGACGACGTCGAACGCGTGACGGGCGTACCTGTCCAAACGATCGAGGCGTTCGTGGCCGCTCGCAGGGACTTCTACCTGGGCTGAGCCGGGTGTGAGACACCTCGGCCGCGCACTGGCCGCGGCGATCGCTTGTGCTCTCACCCCGGCCATCAGCGTCTCGTGGCCGGCTGCTCATCTCAGCGGCGGAGCGGCGGCGCCTGCCACCGGGTGTCGAGCCGGCCGTGCCGCATTCGGCCTACCAAGCGGACGTGCAGCGTCTCCGGCGTGCTGTCGCCCCCGTCCCTGCTGATCGCCAGCGTGCTGTGCCGCACCGACAGCTCGTTGGCGTCCACCACCATGCCCGGCGCGAGGACCAACTCCACGGTGCCGCCGTTCACCCGCAGCTCGATGACCAGCTCGGGCGCGCTTTGCACCGCGCTGGTCAGGTCCAGCACCACCTCGCACCACGCGGTGCGCAGCGCCAGCCGGTGCGGCAGCGTCCACCGGCCCTCACGACGCACCGAGCCGTGACGCTCCTTGATCGTGAGCCGTTCGGCGGCCGGCGTCCCAGCGTGCGGGAGCGTGAGTGCGACGTCGCCGCCTGGCACCGCGACCAGATCGGTGATGAGCGGGGCCAGCGCGTCGATGGTGCGGGCGGTCAGCGCCGCGTCCAGCCGCTCGTCGAACTCGACGGGGTCGAGCCGGCCGTCGGCGACGGCGATGCGCAGCAGTTCGGTGACGCGGTCGCGGTCCGCATCGGACGCGCGCAGCGCGGGTGAGCTGGACTTTTCCAGACCCTGCGCGTGGGTCGCCTGTCTCGTCATCGGGTTCTCCCTTCGTTAGCCCGTGGCGGTGTCACTCGCGGGACACCCGCACCTCGGTGCCGGACTCGTCGACGTCGACGATGGCCTCGCCAAGCTCCTCGATGTGCTGTGCTGACGCCTACCGGCGCCTCCTGGACGCTGATCTCCCCCGCCGCAGGCGGTCGACGGCGCCGACGCCGGGGATGGCGTGCCGGTCTGCCGGCTCCCGCAGGGTCTCCTGGGGGTCCGTCACGCGAGGGCTGTCGTCATCCGAGGCAGGACCGGACGGCCCTGGCCAGGTTCGACGCCCGAGGGTCGTCGGGCCGGAAGTTCCAGAGGTTCGTGACGTAGCCGAAGCCGACACCGGCATCGGGGTCGGCGAAGCCGATCGATCCGCCGGAGCCCGGGTGGCCGAACGACCCCGACCCGGCCATCGGCAGCGGCGGGCAGGCCCGCCAGAACCCGAGCGACATGTAGAAGGAGCGGTCAGCCGGGATGTTCAGCCCCGGCGGCAGCCCGTGCATCGGCGTCTTGTCCGTCTGGACGGCCGTCATCTTCTCGACTGTCGAGGGATCGAGCAACCGCACCCCGTCGACGTCGCTGACCGTGGCGGCATACATCCGCGCCAACGATCGCGCGTCCGCGAGCATGTTCGCGGCTGGGAACTCAGCCGCGCGCCAGGCACGCGTGGTGTGATAGTCGGACGTGTTGTCCAGGGCGCCGCCGAGCTCGCCGGCGCGGGCCTGGACCGAGCCCGGACCCCACACGGCCTTCACCCATGCGGTGACCGTGTCCGCATCGAGCCCGGTGGTCGCGATCAGCCCGGCCGTCAGCTCCTCCACGCTGAACGGAGCGGCGTAGTGGATCCGGGCCACCCGTTTCTCCTGCTTCTCAGGCAGCCCGATCCAGGCGCTCAGGCCGAGCGGGGCGGCCACCTCCTCGGCGAAGAACCTGCCCAGTGACTGGCCGGAGATCCGGCGCACGACCTCCCCGACCAGGAACCCGAACGTGACGCTGTGGTAGACGTGCTCGGTGCCCGGCTGCCAGAGCGGCTTCTGCGCCTCGAGCGCGCGGATGACCGGGTGCCATGCGCACGCCTGCTCGAATGTCAGCGGCCCGTCGACGATCGGCAGACCTGCCTGGTGTGACAGCAACCAGCGCACCGGGATCTGCTCCTTGCCGGCAGCGCCGAACTCCGGCCAGTACTGGGCCACCGGGGCGTCCAGATCCAGTTCACCGCGCTGTGCCAGCATGTGGGCGCAGATCGCGGTGGCGCCTTTCGTCGTGGATGCGACCTGGACGATGGTGTTCTTGCGCCATGGGCGGCTCGCCTCGCGATCGGCGAGGCCGCCCCACAGGTTGACGACGGGGCGGCCGCCCACGTAGACGCTGCACGCCGCGCCGACCTCACCGGGGTGTCTGAAGTTCGCGCGGAACACGTCGGCGACCTTCCCCCAGCCGTGCTCGACACCGTGCTCGGCATCGTCACCGCCACCGCGTACGGAGGCGTTGCCGCGGCCGGTGAGGGCGGCGTGTGCGCCGGCGAGCGCGCCGGCACCCACCACGCCCTTCAACACGGTTCTGCGCCCGACATGTCCCTGTTCGGGTGTCCCGCTTGTCGTATCTTCCATACCGTATTCCTTTCTCAAGACCTGAAATGTAGGAATTTGCACTTCGATCGACCGGGACGGCCGTGTCACTGGATCGGTGCGTTGCGGCGTGCCAGGAGTACGAGCAGCCTTCGTCGAAGGCGCACACGGGCGGCCGGTTCCATGCCGTCGTGTCGCTCCGGCTCGCCCTTGGTGGTCCTGCCGCGGAACGCGAGCCGCCCCCGTCAGGGGGCGACCGGAATACGGGCACAAACGGGCCGCGGACGCGACCGCCGCAGGCGAGCAGCCACAGCGGCCGTGGGCGACCTCACCGGTCACCGGCTCGCGATCACGCGTCCCAGGTGACCGGGAGGCTCTTCACCCCGTAGATGTCGGCGGCCTCCGGGCGCAGGGCGACCTCTTCGGCCGGTACGGCCAGGCGCAGCGTGGGGAAGCGGTTGAGGAGTGCGGGGAAGGCGACGCGCATCTCGACGCGGGCGAGTTGCTGGCCCAGGCACTGGTGGACGCCGTGGCCGAAGGACATGTGGCCGCCGTCCTGCCGGTGGAGGTCGAGCGTGTGAGGGTCGGAGAAGCGCTCGGGGTCGCGGTTGGCGGTGTTGAGGGACAGGATGACGGTCGTGCCGGCCTTGATGGTGTGGCCGCCCAGCTCGACGTCCTCCAGCGCCACCCGGTAGAACTGCTTGGCGACGCTCAGGTACCGCAGCAGCTCCTCCACCGCCTGGTCGGTGAGCGTGGGGTCGGCGCGTAGCGCGGCCAGCTGGGCCGGGTTCCGCAGCAGGGCGAAGGTGCCCAGCGCCAGCATGTTCGCGGTGGTGTCGAACCCGGCCGCCAGCAGGATCAGGGCCATGCCCTTCAGTTCCTCGTCGGTCAGGTCGCTGTCGGTGAGTTCGCTGAGTATGTCGTCGGTGGGGTTGGCGCGCTTGGCGGCCACCAGCTCAGCGAGGTACTGCTGCACCGAGGTGTAGGCCGCGATCAGGTCCTCGTCGCCGGCCTCCCCGCTCATGAACGTGTCGATGTTCTCCTGGAAGGAGCCCCGGTCCTCGTACGGCACGCCCAGCAGCTCACAGATCATGATGGCGGGGACGGGCTTGGCGAACGCGGTCACCAGGTCCACCGTCGGCCCGGCCTTCTCCATGGCGTCCAGATGCTCGGCGGTGATCTGCTCTACGCGCTCGGTGAGCAGCCGCATCCGCCGTACGGTGAACTTGCCCACCAGCGGCTTGCGGTACCGGCTGTGCTGCGGCTCGTCCATGAGGAGGAACTCCCCGGGCGGCGCCGGAGGGACCTCGATGTCGCCGTAGTCGATCAGCGGGTGGTGGCTCATGAGCTCCTTGCGCGAGCTGAACCGCGAGTCGGCCAGCACCGACCGGACCAGGTTGTAGCCGGTGACCAGCCACCCCTCGTGCCCGTCGGGGAAGGGGAAGCGGCTGATGGGGCCGTGCCGGCGGGCCTCGATCAGCTCCTTGGGCGGGTCGAAGGGACAGCCGGACTGACGCGCCGTCGGCATCGTCGTGACGGTGTGGAGGGATTCAGTCATGATCTTCCTTGTCTCGCGATAGGACGTGTTGTGTGAAGCTCGAAGGGTGCGTTGCAAGGGATATGCCGATCCGCGTCGGCGGCGGCGTGCGTCGCCCCGGTCCACCACGACATCGGGGTGACATCAGTACCTGGTGGGGGGATCGGCCCACCCACGATGGAGGCCGTTCGTCACTCGCACCGGCAAGGGTCAGCGGCTGCCGCATGCGCTCTGGGTGGTCCGCTCACAGCCCGGTGCTCATCTCGCGCCAACTCCTGGAAGCCTCCGCCCGGCAGCGGAGACAAGCCGAGGAGGGGCTGGGCTTGTTCAGGGCAACCGCGCCGCGATCCGCCTGTCCGCCACGCTCATCGAGATCAGGCCGAGCCCGGCGATACGGCCTAGGAGATCTTGCGCCGGTAGGTGTTCATGGCGAAGACGTACGCGACGATGAGGATGCCGACACACCAGGCCAGGGCGATCCAGATGTCGGTGCCGACCGGCTGCTGGGTGAACAGGTCGCGAAGGGCGTTGACGATAGAGGTCACCGGCTGGTGCTCGGCGAAGAAGCGCACCGGGCCGGGCATGGTGTCGGTGGGCACGAACGCCGAGCTGAGGAACGGCAGGAAGATGAGCGGGTAGGAGAACGCGCTCGCGCCGTCCACGGACTTCGCGGTGAGACCGGGGATGACGGCGATCCAGGTCAACGCCAGGGTGAACAGGATCAGGATGCCGGCGACCGAGAGCCACGCCAGCACTCCCGCCCCCGAGCGGAAGCCCATGAGCAGGGCGACGAGCACGACCACCACGAGCGAGATCAGATTGGCGACCAGCGAGGTCAGCACGTGCGCCCACAGCACCGACGACCGCGCGATCGGCATGGACTGAAAGCGCTCGAAGATGCCGCCCTTCATGTCCATGAACAGCCGGAACGCGGTGTAGGCGATGCCCGAGGCGACCGTGATCAACAGAATGCCGGGCAGGAGGTAGTTCACATACGAAACCGACCCTGTGTTGATGGCGCCGCCGAACACGTAGACGAACATCAGCATCATGGCGATCGGCATGAGCGCGGTCGTGACGATGGTGTCCACGCTGCGCGTGATGTGGCGCAGGGAGCGTCCCAGCAGGACGGCGGTGTCGCCGAAGAAATGCTTGCTCATCGTTGCTCCTTACTTGCGTACCGAGATGCGGTGTTCGCCGGTGTCGCCGTCCTTGCCGTCGGCGCCGACGAGCGCGAGGAAGACGTCCTCAAGCGTCGGCTGCTTCTCGACGTACTCGACCTTCGCGGGCGGGAGCAGCTGCTTGAGCTCGGACAGGGTGCCGTTCACGATGATCCGGCCCTCGTGGAGGATCGCGATCCGGTCGGCGAGTTGTTCGGCCTCGTCCAGGTACTGCGTCGTGAGCAGCACCGTCGTGCCCTGGGCGGCGAGTTCCTTGACCGCCTGCCACACCTCGATGCGCGCCTGGGGATCGAGCCCGGTCGTCGGCTCGTCGAGGAAGACGACCGGCGGGTTCCCGATGAGGCTCATCGCGATGTCGAGGCGGCGGCGCATGCCACCCGAGTACGTCGACACCTTCCGCGTGCCGGCGTCGGTCAGCGAGAAACGCTCGAGCAGGTCATCGGCGATCTTGCCGGGATTCTTGAGATGCCGTAACCGGGCGACCAGCACGAGGTTCTCCCGCCCGCTGAGGATCTCGTCGACGGCGGCGAACTGTCCGGTGAGGCTGATGGACTCCCGCACGTCCGCAGCCTGCGTGGCCACGTCGAAACCGTTGATGCGGGCCGTGCCCGCATCGGCCTTGAGCAGCGTGGACAGGATCTTCACGGCCGTGGTCTTGCCCGCCCCGTTCGAGCCGAGCAGGGCGAAGATGCTGCCCCGCGCCACGGAGAAGTCCACGCCGCGCAGCACCCGCAGTTCCTTGTACGACTTCTCCAGGCCTTGCACCTGTATCGCCTGGGCTTGCTGTGTCGTCATCACTCTGTCCTGTCTTGTCGTGTGGTGTCTTCGCCGGCGGCGCGTTCGATGGCGCTGGTGAAGCGGTTCCGCTCCCGGCTTCTCCACTGTCCGGCCGGATAGTTGGCCACGAACGCCTCGACGAACTCCACGGGGTCTTCGCCGAAGATGTCGCGGATCGGGGTTCCGTCCGCCGCGCTCTGTTCGAACAGATCGACGAGGTCCTCGTACATCGCCATCGCGCCGGCGCCGTCCGCCGGTCCGAGGAGCATCAGGTAGCGCTCCAGCGCCTCGGCCGCCGTGCGGTAGTTCTGGGGAAGCTGCTTGATGCGCGCTTTGTACTGCCGGTAGCGCCGCTTGTCCTCCAGCGGCCCGGTGACCATCTCCAGGTACTGCAAATAGCGGCTCTTCGGCTCGTTCGACTGTGCGGCCATGTCTACTTCCCTCCTGTGCGGAGCTGTTCGAGCCTCTCGGCCAGGAAGCTCCAGGTCCTCCAGAACTCTTCGAGGTACTCCCGTCCCTGAGCGTTCAGGGAGTACACCTTGCGCGGGGGCCCCTTCTCGGACGGGACCTTCTCCACGTCGACCAGTCCGCGCTGCTCGATCCTGACCAGCAGCGCGTAGATGGTGCCCTCGGCGATATCGGAGAAGCCCTGATCGCGCAGCCACGCCGTGATCTCGTAGCCGTACGCGGGCCGGCCGGACAGGATCGCCAGGACGATGCCCTCCAGCGTTCCCTTGAGCATCTCGGTCACGAGCTTGCCCATGGACCACCTCCTTTCAGCTACCTCGTACCGCTAACTACCGGTATAAAGTAACACTGACTACTGGTACTTAGCAACGCCGAATAGCTGAGGCGCAAGCCGAGACTGCAGGCGTGTGGATGGAGGCGGCCTGATCGTTGCTCGTGAGCGAGCCCGCCACCGCCCCCCTTAGGGGAAGACGTACTGCGTCAACGCACCGGAGAGTTCGATCCTCGGCTTCGCCGTCGCGGACGCGGCGGGAGCGCCTGCGGCGACGGGTGCGGCCGCGAGCGCCGCAATCGCTGACCTGTTCATGGCATCCACCATCGCCGGCCACGCTGATACCGGGCCGCCACCGTGCTGACACGGCCGCTGACACGACACCGAGGCAGACCTGATCGCCGCCGGGACCTTGGCCGGCCTTGCGTGCCTCCCGATGCGGCAGCGCGCAGCACCTGCAGCGTCTTGTCTGACTTCTCCGGGCCCCTGCACGTGAATCGCGGGCCCGTCGTCACGGCTCGTCACCCGTGACGCGATCGATGGTGGTGGTCAGCCGTTCACGCTTGCGGCTGATCCGCTGACCTTCGGGGTGGTTCGGCGAACTTCGCAGGGGCCTCCCCGACGACTTCGCGGATCGGGGTTCCGTTCGCCGCGCCCTGCTACGGCAGGTGCGGCCTCGGGAGGGTGTTCCAGCACCCCCTCAGGGGTCCGTCCCACTGGACGACGCTTACTCGCAGAAGACACGCAGGTGGCCATCGGGCTGCTCGAGCTCCACGATCGTCTCGTCGAGGTGCTCTACGAGCGCCTCGAGGTGCTCGGGCTTGAGCTGCGTCAGGTCGAACGGCACACCCGACTTGCTCAGCTCGGCGTTGGCCCGATCCAGTGCCTGCGGCGGGATCAGGGCCGCCAGCTGTACGCCGGCCCGCAGCAGTTGCAGCGGTATCCGCACGTTGAGCCGCCCCGACTCGCCGTCATCGAGGAACTCCATCACCACCCGCAGGTACTTCGCCTTGCCTTTCGGCCGGGCGGCCGGACCGGCCGCCGTCGGCGGCTGGTCCCGTTCGAGCGCGGTGATGAGCCGCTCCGCCTCCTCTGCGGTGATCTTGCCTTCGGCCAGCATGTCGAGGATGTCCTTGCGATGTTCGTTCATCGAAGACCCTTCCTATCGGATGGCTACGAGCACGGCCGTACGGCTGTACTCCATGTCGACCCGGGTGCCGGGCAACGCGCAGACCACGCGCCAACCGGTGCCGAACGCCCGCACCACGCTGACGCCGAACATGAGGCAGGCCACGACCGCCCCCAGGACAGCCAGGACCACGACCGGTGTAAGTACGAGCACCACGGGAAGTACCGGCACCCAGATCCGGATGGCACGATGGTCCGGGCGTTTGACCCGTACGGTCAGCAACTGCGGCATCACGTGCGCCCCTCCAGTTCGGACAATGCCTGCTGGGCGGTGATCTCGCCGCGGCGCAACCGATCGAGGACCTCGGTCGGCGGCGGTGCCGGATCGGTCTCGACGAAGTCGAGCATCTGCGTGATCCGGTTCAGTCGAGCTTTGATCGTCGGGTAGCTCACCCCGAAGATCCGTTCCATCTGCTTGATGGAACCGTGGCACTGCACGAACGCCGTGACGAAGACCTGATCCTCGACATTGAGCTGAGCCAGTTGCGGTAGCTCGAACTCGCCCTCGATCGCGACGCCGTTGTCTGCCAGGCGCACCCGCTCGACGAAGAACGGCCGGCCCCGGGTCAGGTTCGTGAGTTCCTGCCAGTCCATCGCCTGATCTGTCATACCTTAAGTTATACCCGGCGAGATATTAATTTTGAAGAGATCCGCCTTAATTTTCTTAATCATCTGCGCCTTCTTCGGGTTCCATGCTGGTCCGCCGCCCTGCGTGGCGGAGTGTCAGCCTCGCCGCAACTGCCGACGCCTTCCTCGCCACCCCGCGCACGGCCAACCCCAACACCCATCCGCGCCTACGCCTCGGCCATCGACCGCACCATCGACCGCCTCGGACGCGACCGGCCGTCGGCCGAGGTCACCGACGCGGCGCCCCCCTGGGGACGCGTGGGCCCGGGATGCTGATCGAACCAGCCTGGCGGGTCGTTGAGGAGCATCAGCAGCCGCACGCGGATGGGGATCAGCCTGTCGATGAGTTCCACGTACAGCTGCTGGGTCTCCGGCTCCGGAGCGCCCGCCCTCGGAGAGACTCCAGATCATGAACATGATCGGCTCGTGGCCGCTTCTGGCCGGATCTCGGCCGGACCCGGAGGAGGCCACGAAGACGGCTCGGCGGCAGGACCTCGGCGGCGAGGGATCTGCGCGACGCTGGAACGGTTGGGACCGATCTCAGCCTTCCGCCAACCCATGCCGGTAGGCGTAGCGCGTCGCGTCGCTGCGGCTACGAGCTCCAATCTTGGCGAAGGCGTTGTTGATGTGCGTCTTGACCGTCGACTCGCCGATGAACAGCGACGTGGCGATCTGCTGGTTGGTCATGCCTTGCGCGATGAGCTTCAGAATCTCGATCTCCCGGGGGGTGAGCCCGCCGGGGTTGCCCCAGCGATCCGGCGGGACGGGGTGGAGCGGGCCCAGCCGTAGCATGGCCGCCACAAGGCGCCGGGAGACGGCGGTGTCGAAGGTGGACTGACCGGACGCGGTGGCACGGAGAGCCGCTGCGATCTCGGCTCGGCCGGCGTCCTTGGTCAGATAGCCGCGGGCGCCTGAACGAAGGGCCGCCGCGATCGAGTCATCGTCGGCGTACGTGGTCAGGACCAAGACCGCGACCTGTGAATGCTGCCGGGTGATGCGCTGTGTGGCTTCCACCCCGTCCATCACCGGCATCCGCAGGTCCATCAGCACGACGTCGGCAGAGGTTTCCGCCAGCAGCCGAAGCGCGCCCTCGCCATCGCCCGCCGCACCGACGACCTCGACGTCGTCCAGCAGCCCGAGCAGGGCCACCAGGCCCTCCCGGACGATCTGCTGGTCATCGACAACGATCACGCGGATCACCGTGGTGTCACTCACGCCGGTACCTCCGCGACCACCTGCCAGCCACCCCGCTTTTCCGCAGCGGTGAGTCGACCGCCCACGAGGGCGAGTCGTTCGCGCATGCCGGTCAATCCGTACCCCACAGGACCCGCGCTGCGGTGGCCCTCAGCCGGGTCGGGAACGGACTCGTTACGGACCACGAGGTTCACGGTGTCGACGCGGTACTCGAGCCGAACCGTGATCGCGGCGTGCGGGGCGTGCATGGCGGCATTGGTGAGCGCCTCCCGCGCGGTGCGCACCCGATTTCGGTGAGCATGCCCGAACGGGCCGTCAGCGGGGCGGCCACCATCATGATCGTGCCGACCAGTCGCTCAACCCGCCATCCCGGTGACGGGTAGACCCGCCAGGACGGCCGTTTCGCCTGGCGCGGCGTGTCGATCATGTGGCCGACGTCCCCGCTCAGACCATGGCCAGGTAGCCGGCGAGCTCGCTGGATGAGTCGGTGGCGATCCCGATATATCCGTCCGGCCGGATGAGGGTGTGACGCACGTCGCCGTACGGCTCGGCGGTGGCGTACGCCCGCACCTGCGGGCCGTTCGGCACCCTGGGCGCGGGTTCCGGCGAGAGCAGCGTGAAGTGCGGGCCCCGCAGCAGGTCGAACATGCGCGCCCGACTGCCGTCGGCCAGGCGCAGCGGCCCGTCGGGCACCCGATCCCCGCCCTTGCGGGCCAGCGAAGCGCCCCGGTAGCCGACCTGCAACTGGTAGGTCTCCTCGTCGCGCTTGTAGGTCTTCTTGTCGTGCAGGTCGGTGCTGAGGCCCAGCACCCGAGCCGCGATCGGGCGGCGTTCCTCCTCGTAGGTGTCCAGCAGCGACCGCGGCGCTCCGGCGAGCACACGCGCGAGTTTCCAGCCCAGGTTGTAGGCGTCCTGCACACCGGTGTTGAGGCCCTGCCCGCCTGCGGGCGAGTGCACGTGGACGGCGTCTCCGGCCAGGAAGACACGACCGTCCCGATACCTGTCGGCCAGCCGGATGTTGACCCGGTAGAGGGAGGACCACAGCAACTCGGTGATGCGCACCCCGCGCAGCATCGACCGCTCGGCAAAGACCCTCTGAAAGCCGGACAGCGTCAGATCCGGCGTCATGCCCGGCTTGAGCGGCGCGAGCACCTGAAAGGTGTCGGTGCCGGCCATCGGATACAGCGCCACCATGCCCCTGCCCGGCCGGACCCAGACGTGGATATGGTCACGGTCGAGCCCCTCGACACGTACGTCGCCAAGCGCCATCCGCTCCTCCTCGCGGGTCTCGCCGACGAAGCCGACACCGAGCGCCTTGCGCACGAAGCTCCTGCCGCCATCGGCCGCGACCAGGTAGTCGGCCCGCACCGTCACCCCTGTGCCCAGCCTGGCCGTCACACCTTGCGCGTCCTGCTCGAAGCCGGTCAGCTCCGCGCCGTACTCCACCTTCCCGCCCAGCTCTGCCAGCCGTTCACGCAGGACCTCCTCCGTGCGCCACTGTGGATGCATCACCACCATCGGGTACGGCACGCCGTCGGTCGCCGCGGCGGGCTTGTGCATGCGACCCTGATACACCGCCACTCTGCCGATCCTCACCCGCAACGGCGGATAGACCGTCGCGGCCGCCACCACGCGGTCGATCACTCCGAGGTCGTCGAAGATCTCCTGCGTGCGGGGCTGCAACCCCTTGCCCTTCGAACCCAGTGACGGCTCCGGCGCCCGTTCCACGATGCGATGGTCGATCCCGCGCCTGGCCAGTTCTGCCGCGAGCGTGAGCCCCGTGGGCCCGCTACCGACGATGAGCACGTTCGTCTTCTCAGCCATGGCCCGACCGTGCCAGGCCGCGCTGCCATATCTCTGTCACCGCTCTGCCGGAACCGTCACGGGCGAACGTCGGCACGCCCTGAGGGGTTGGTGAAGGCGTTGTCGTTCCACACCTCGCCCCCCGTGTACAGGTTGACCAGCGCGGCGCCGGTGGTCTTGCCACGGCCTCGTGCGGTCGGTCGAGACCTGATGCCTACTCCCTACGGTGTAGTGCGTACGGCGAACGGTGCAAGGTCACGTGACGATCAACGGACGACGCGCTCCCGCTGCGGCCCGGCCTAGCGTTTCTCGTCGAGATGGCTGGATGAGAACTGGAGGAATCGCCATGAGCAAGAGAGCGATGACTGCGATCGCCGGGCTGAGCTTGACGGCCGGTTTGCTGGGATCGACCGGCGCGCCGGCTGGTGCCCAGGCCGGCACGGCCGGCGAGGCCACCGCCGCGATGGCCGCGCCGAAGCCGCCGAAGGGCGCCAGGGCGGTGGTTCAGGTCAGCCCCAATCCCACCACCAAGCGCCGTCAGGAGGTGACGATCACCGGCCACTGCGGCGGCGGCAAAGGGCTCAAGGCCGTGCTCGCCGGGCTCGACAGGGAGCACCCGGTGCTAGAGAACATCCGCATCATTGAGGACAACCCGCAGGGATTCGTGGCGAAGGCGACCCTCGCCCCCACGATCGGTAACGGCGTCGGTCCTGTTTTCGTCGACTGTGGCGGCGAGGCAGGCGTGACCCTCCTGGTCACCCACGTCTGATCCGAACCTTCCCACCCGGGCTGGTAAACAGATCCCGAGCTTCCGCGGTCCTCGAGCCCGCCGGTCCACGCGGCCACGGAAGCCGAACACGCCGGCGGCGTCGCCCATGTGACCACCTGGGCGACGCGGTCCGGTACGCCCCGGCCCGGCGTCACCCGTCACCCCTCGAGAAAGGGGCTCCGCATGGCCGAACCGCCCCCACGACGCGAACCCGCTCCTGTCCGGCATTTTGCCTGGATCGCCGACATCACGCTCGCCGCCCTCACTCTGGTCTTCTTCGTCGCCGTAGCCCTCGCCACCGGGGTGCACAGCCCCTGGCGGGGCACGATCCCCCTCGCCCTGCTTCTCGGGGTGCTCCTGCTGGTCAGACGCCGCTGGCCGATGACCGTGCTGCTGCTGTCGATCGGCGGGATCTTCGTCTATCACCTCACCGGACATTGGTCTCCCGCCGGCTGGATCTGGCCGGCCGCGGTCGCCTACTTCACCGCCGCCACCACGCCACGCGTGCGCTGGGTGGCCGCCATCGGCCTGGCCCAACTGGTCTACTCCGCGGTCGACTTCCGCTTGGTCCTGGACAGTAACCCGACCCGCTACCTGGTCCACGTCGCGGGGGAAGGACTGCTCCTGGCGATCCTCATCGCCGCGGGCCTCACCTACGCCGCCGCGATCCGCTGGCGCGAACAGCTGCGCGGAACCGACAGCCGTGCCCGCGCCGCCGAGGAACGGCTGCGCGTCTCGCACGAAGTACACGACATCATCGCGCACACCCTGGCCGTCGTCGGCGTGCAGCTCAATGTCGCCGCCGACACCCTCCAGGAGGACCCGGCCGCGGCCGCCGCCGCGCTACGCCTGGCAAAGGACGTCAGGAACCGGGCGATGACCGACCTCCGCTCCCTCATCACGATCCTGCGCGACGACCCAGCTGACACCGCACCCCAGGCGGATCTGGCCTCCTTGGACACGCTCATCGCCGATGCCCACGCCGCCGGGCTTGAGGTGACCCTCGACGAACACGGCGACCCCTCGGCCGTCCCCGCCATTCCCGCCATCGCCACCTACCGCGTCGTACAGGAGTCCCTCGCCAACACGCTCAAGCACGCGGGAGCGAGCAAAGCCAAGGTGACGATCGGCTACCAGCCGCGCTCGATCACCGTCGAGATCACCGACAACGGCCGCAGCGTGCCAGGCGGCGCCGAGGTCACCGAAGGCCATGGCCTGGCCGGCATGCGCGAGCGAGTGAGCGCACTCGGGGGCGCGCTCACCGCAGGACCCGTCCCCGGCGGCGGCTTCGCCGTGCGGGCCGACATCCCTGTGGCAGGCTCGACGGCATGACGATCAAGGTGCTCCTCGCCGACGACCAGGCACTCGTACGGGCCGGCTTCCGCAGCCTGCTGGCCCGTTCCCGGGACATCACGGTCGTCGGCGAAGCACAGGACGGCGACGAAGCCGTACGGCTGGCCGCGAGCGCAAGCCCCGACGTGATCCTCATGGACATCCGCATGCCGGGCACCGATGGGATCACCGCCACGCGCCGCATCGTCACCAACCCGACCACTCTGGGCTGTCGCGTCATCATCCTCACCACGTTCGATACCGACGAACACGTCTTCGCCGCCCTGCGCGCCGGAGCCAGCGGCTTCCTCACCAAAGAGGTCGAACCCGCCGACCTTCGCCGGGCGGTTGCCGCCGTCGCCGGCGGAGATGCGCTCCTGTCGCCGGGCGTGACCCGCCGCGTCATCGAGCAGTTCGCCCACCGGCAGGACCTCGCGCCCAGTGCGGGGCAGCGGCTGGCCGCCCTTACCTCCCGGGAACGGGAGACGGTCAAGCTCGTGGCGCTCGGACTCTCCAATAACGAGATCGCCGAGCGCCTCGTCATCAGTCCGCTCACTGCCAAGACCCACATCACCAGGGCCATCGCCAAGCTGAACGTGCGCGACAGGGTCCAGTTGGTCATCCTGGCCTACGAGAGCGGCCTGATACGGCCCGGCGCGTGACATCGGAATCAAAGCTCAGCCACCGACCGGGCCCGGCGGCTGGAGCGCCGCAAGAGCGCCCGCTCCAGCCCGCGCGCCCGGCTGGAGACGCTGTTCACCGACAATCGGCACGCCCTGCGAGAACGCGCGCTCTGGAGGCTGCTGTATGAGAAGGCCGCCCGCGCCGAGGAGATCCCCACCCTGAACGTCGAAGACTTCGACCCCGAGTTCCGCCGTGCCCGCGTCACCTCCAAGGGCGTTGCGATCGAGTACGTGCACCGGGCCACAGGCCGGGCGGCTCCTTCGACCTCAACCCTGCGCGCGTTGCGGGGTCGTTGCCCCGTTGGAGTGTGTCGTGATGCGGCGGCCGGAGATGTGCTCGGCCTCGATCACGATGTAATGGTCCCTGCTGCCCGGTGCCCAGGTTGTCAGCGGCAGCGCCGCCAACCAGGCGATCTCGTCGGGATCGGTCACCTCCCGCGCCTGTCCCACCGCGGTGACCGACCAGCCGGTGCGAAGCTTGGGATCGAACTCGTCGGCTTCGAAGGCCACCACGGCACGTCGGGTGGCGGCTGCCAGCTTCGACCCGATCGAGGTACGGATCACGATGGACTGACCGTCGAGATAGAAGTTCACCGGCTGGACGGCAGGCAGGGCGCGATCGGTGAACACGATCCGCCCGATCGGGGTTGAGGACAGCAGGTCGAGGCACTCCTCGCGAGTGAGCACCTGAAGTCCGGACGCATCGAGCTGCATACTCTTCAGAATCCTTCGTCGAATCCCCTCCGCGGCAGGGGCGAAGGTCCCGACTTCCTTGCCGATCGGCTTGCGATCGCGAGCGCGCCTTGGAGAACACTCCACTATCCGGCCCGTCGCCTGGCCCGGTAGGGACCAAAGTCCCGACCGGAGAAGATCTTGTGTCCTGTTAGGGACTTTCGACCCTGCAAGTGCGGACGTTCGCCCGGTGAACGGCCTGCTTCGGACTCTTAGCCTGGTTCGGGCCCGCAGTCGCGGGCTGCCCTCCCCTGCTCTCTGGAGACTTCATGCTGTCCGCTGAATCAGCCGCGATCGTCCGTGCCACGCTGCCGATTGTCGGAGCCTCCCTTGAGGCCATCACGACGCGGTTCTACGACACGATGTTCAGCGAGCGACCGGAGCTGCTGGACGGCCTGTTCAATCGCGGTAACCAGGCCAACGGCGAGCAGCGCAGGGCGCTGGCCGGCTCCATCGCCTCGTTCGCCACCATGCTCCTGGACCACCCTGACGAGCGGCCCGACGCCCTGCTCGCCCGCATCGCGCACAAGCACACCGCGGTCGGCGTCACCGACGACCAGTACGTGATCGTCCACAAGTACCTGTTCGGCGCCATCGCCGAGGTGCTGGGCGATGCCGTCACCGCGGAGGTCGCCGCGGCCTGGGACGAGGTGTATTGGCTGATGGCAGGCGCACTGATCGCGCTGGAGGCTCGCATCTACGCCGAGGCCGGCGCCCGCAACGGCGACACATGGCGGCAGTGGCGGGTCATGGCCCGCCAGGACGAGACCTCGAACGCGGTCTCGTTCCTGCTGCGCCCCGCCGACGACGCCCCGGTGCCGCCCGCGTGCCCCGGTCAGTACGTCAGCGTCCGCGTCCGCATGCCCGACGGCGTGCACCAGCTGCGCCAGTACACGCTGTCGAACGGGGGCGAAGACCGGTTCCGCAGGATCACGGTCAAGCGCGTGGACGGCGACCCCGCCGGCGAGGTGTCCACGCTGCTGCACACCACCGTGCGGCCGGGCGACGAGCTGACCCTGTCGGCTCCCTTCGGCGACGTGACGCTGCAGGACGGGGACGCGCCTTTGGTGCTCGTGTCCGCGGGCATCGGCTGCACGCCCATCACGGCGATGCTCGACCACCTGGCCGCCACCGGCTCGCGCCGACGCGTTCTCGTCCTGCACGCCGACCGCTCTCCGGCCGAGCACGCGCTGCGCGAGGACATGCTGCGGCTGGCCACCGAGCGGGTCTTCTGGTACGAGAGCGGCGCGGCCGCCCCCGACCGCGACGGCCTGATGGACCTGGACGGCATCAAGATCCCGGCCGGCGCGGTCGCCTATCTGTGCGGTCCTGTGCCGTTCATGCGTGACATGCGCGCCCGGCTCCTGACGGCGGGGGTGGCGGCCTCCGACATCCACTACGAGGTGTTCGGCCCCGACCTGTGGCTGGGGGCCAACTGAGGGTCCATCGGACCGGCGACGAGGGACTTTGGTCCCTGCCGTGCCAGGGCGGCGAGCCCGAATCTTGATCTGTGTCCGCTGTTCCCCCTGTAGCGAGGAAGATCCTGTGACTGATGTCGACTCCACCCCTGGCATGGGGCCGTTGCTCGCTGCCCGTGCGTTCTTCACCAGGTCCGAGGTGTCGGCGGACGGCCGCACCCTGCACCAGATAGACCCGAGCAGTTGGGACCGCTTCTACCGGGACCGGTGGGCGCACGACAAGGTGGTGCGCTCCACCCATGGCGTGAACTGCACGGGCTCGTGCTCGTGGCAGGTGTTCGTCAAGGACGGGCTGATCACGTGGGAGCACCAGGCGACCGACTACCCGTCGGTCGGGCCGGAGTCGCCGGAGTACGAGCCGCGCGGCTGCCCCCGCGGCGCGTCCTTCTCCTGGTACACCTACTCGCCGTCACGAGTGCGGTACCCGTACGTGCGGGGCGTGCTTCTGGAGATGTGGCGCGAGGCCAAGGCCAGGCTGGGCGATCCGGTGCTGGCGTGGGAGGAACTGACCGGCGACCCCGAGCGGGCGCGAGCCTACAAGCGGGCGCGCGGCAAAGGTGGATTCGTCCGCTCCAGCTGGGAAGAGGTCCTGGAGCTGATGGCCGCGGCGCATGTGCACACGGTCAAGGAGTACGGCCCCGACCGAGTCGTAGGGTTCTCGCCGATTCCGGCCATGTCGATGGCGTCGTTCGCGGCCGGGACGCGGTTCCTGTCGATGATCGGCGGCACGCTGCTGTCCTTCTACGACTGGTACGCCGACCTGCCGATCGCCTCCCCGCAGGTGTGGGGCGACCAGACAGACGTCCCCGAGGCTGCCGACTGGTGGAACTCCCGCTACCTCATCATGTGGGGCTCCAACATCCCGGTCACCCGCACACCGGACGCCCACTTCATGACCGAGGCCCGCTACCAGGGCACCAAAGTCGTCGCGATCAGCCCCGACTACGCCGACAACGTCAAGTTCGCCGACGACTGGCTGGCGCCGCACCCGGGGACGGACGGCGCGCTGGCGATGGCGATGGGCCACGTGACGCTGACGGAGTTCTTCCGCGACCGGCAGGTCCCCTACTTCACCGACTACATCCGCAAATACACCGACCTGCCGTTCCTGGTGACGCTGGAGCGGCGCGGCGACGCTTACGTGCCGCGCCGCTTCCTGACCGCCGCGGATCTCGGCGCGGAGAGCGAGCACGCCGCGTTCAAGACCGTCTTCCTGGACGAGGAGACCGGTGAAGCGGTCGTGCCGAACGGCTCGCTGGGCTTTCGCTGGGGCCAGGAGGGCGAAGGCCGCTGGAACCTCGACCTGGACGGCGCCAACCCGGCGCTGACGCTTCTCGGGCGCCGCGCGGTCGAAGTCGATCTGCCGCGCTTCGACGAAGGCGCCACCGAGGGCGGCTCGGTCATGCGCCGCGGCGTGCCGGTGGCCGAGGTGGCGGGACAGCTCGTCACGACGGTGTTCGACCTGCTCATGGCTCAGTACGGGGTGGCCCGCGACCTGCCAGGAGACTGGCCGGCGAGCTACGAGGACGCCTCGCAGCCGTACACCCCGGCCTGGGCGGAAGAGATCACCTCGGTCCCGGCCGCCACGATCGCCAGGATCGCCCGCGAATTCGCCCGCAACGCCGAGCGCACCGAGGGCCGGTCGATGATCGCGATGGGCGCGGGCACCAACCACTGGTTCCACTCCGACCAGATCTACCGCGCCTTCCTCACGCTGGTGCTGCTGACCGGCTGCCAGGGCGTCAACGGCGGCGGCTGGGGCCACTACGTCGGCCAGGAGAAGGTCCGCCCGATCACCGGCTTCCAGCACCTGGCCTTCGCCTTCGACTGGCAGCGGCCGACCCGGCACATGGCCGGCACCGCGTTCTGGTACCTGGCCACCGACCAGTGGCGTTACGAGCAGATCCAGGCCGACGAGCTGGCCAGCCCGCTGGGCGAGGGCATGTTCGCGGGCCGGTCGTTCGCCGACTGCAACGCGCAGGCCGCGCGGCTGGGCTGGCTTCCCTCGCATCCGACGTTCAACCGCAACCCGCTCGCGCTCGCCGACGAGGCCGCCGCGAAGGGCATCCCGGTCGCCGAGCACGTGGTGAACGAGCTGACCTCCGGCCGGCTGCGCTTCGCCGCCGAGGACCCAGGCGACCCCGCCAACTTCCCCCGTGTGCTGACCGTGTGGCGGGCCAACCTGCTCGGCTCCTCCGGCAAGGGCAACGAGTACTTCCTGCGCCACCTGCTCGGCACCGACGCCGAGACCCGCAACGAGGAAGGCGTTCACCCCGTCGAGGTGACCTGGCGCGAGGGGGCCGCCGAGGGCAAGCTCGACCTGCTGACCACGATCGACTTCCGGATGACATCCACGGCGCTGTTCTCCGACGTCGTGCTGCCGGCCGCCACCTGGTACGAGAAGCATGACCTGTCCAGCACCGACATGCACCCGTTCGTGCACGCCTTCAACCCGGCCATCGCCCCGCCCTGGCAGACCCGCGCCGACTACGACGTCTTCCTCGGCCTCGCCGACACGTTCTCCGAGCTGGCCGCGGAGCACCTCGGCAGGCGCACCGACGTGCTGGCCGTCCCTCTCACCCACGACACCCCCGACGAGCTGGCCCAGCCCGGCGGCCGGGTGCGCGACTGGAAGCACGGCGAGTGCGAGCCGATCCCTGGCAGGACCATGCCGAAGATCATCACCATCGAGCGCGACTACGCGGCCGTCGGCAAGCGCGTACGCGGCATCGGGCCGCTCTTCGCCGACCTCGGGCTGACCACCAAGGGCATCACCTACCGGGTCGAACCCGAGCTGGAGTATCTGGGCGGCAAGAACGGCGTCACCCCCGAGGGCCGCATCTCGCTGGACACCGCCGACCGGATGTGCGAGGCCATCCTCGCGTTGTCCGGCACCACCAACGGCCGGTTGTCCACGCAGGGCTTCGAGACACTGGAGAAGCGCACCGGCACCAAGCTCGCCGACCTGGCAGCCGAGCACGAGGGAAAGCGCATCACGTTCGCCGACACGCAGTCCAGGCCGCAACCGGTGATCACCTCACCGGAGTGGTCCGGATCGGAGACCGGCGGGCGCCGCTACTCCGCCTTCGTGATCAACGTCGAGCGGGACAAACCGTGGCACACGCTGACCGGCCGCCAGCAGTTCTTCCTCGACCACGACTGGATCATCGAGCTGGGCGAGCAGCTGCCGGCGTACCGGCCGCCGCTCAACATGCACCGCCACTACGGCGAGCAGGCCGACGGTGGGGCGGCCGAGGTCACCGTGCGCTACCTGACCCCGCACTCCAAGTGGTCCATCCACTCCGAATACCAGGACAACGCCTACATGCTCGCCCTCTCGCGCGGCGGGCCCACGATCTGGATGAGCGTCGAAGACGCCGCCACGATCGGAGTCGCCGACAACGACTGGATCGAGGCGTACAACCGTAACGGCGTGGTCGTGGCCAGGGCGGTCGTCTCGCACCGCATGCCGGCCGGGACCGTGTACATGTACCACGCGAAGGACCGCAACGTGAATGTGCCGCTCACCGAGAGGTCAGGCCGGCGCGGCGGCGTGCACAACTCCCTCACCCGGCTGCTGCTCAAGCCGAGCCACCTCATCGGCGGGTACGCGCAGTTCACCTATGCCTTCAACTACTACGGGCCGACCGGCAACCAGCGTGACGAGGTCACGGTGATCCGCCGCCGCGACCAGGAGGTGACCTACTGATGCGGGTGCTCGCTCAGGTAGCCATGGTGATGAACCTGGACAAGTGCATCGGTTGCCACACGTGCTCCGTCACGTGCAAGCAGACCTGGACCAACAGGGACGGCGTCGAGTACGTCTGGTTCAACAACGTCGAGACCAAGCCCGGCGTCGGCTACCCCAAACGCTACGAGGACCAAGAGCGCTGGCACGGCGGCTGGACGCTGGATGGGCGCGGCCGGCTCAAGCTCCGCGCCGGCGGCCGCATCAAGCGCCTGCTCAGCCTGTTCGCCAATCCGGATCTGCCGGACCTGGACGACTACTACGAGCCGGCCACCTACGACTACGACACCCTCATCAACGCCCCCGCGGGGCCACACGTCCCGGTCATTCGCCCCAAGTCCGCCATCACCGGCAAGGACATGGCGATCACCTGGGGCGCGAACTGGGAGGACGACCTGGGCGGCGCCCCCGAGTACGCCGGCGCCGACCCCAACCTCGCGGCCATGGTGGAGAAGGTGAAGATGGAGTTCGACAAGACCTTCATGTTCCACCTGCCGCGCATCTGCGAGCACTGCCTCAACCCGGCCTGCGTCGCCGCCTGCCCGTCCGGCGCGATGTACAAGCGCGAGGAGGACGGCATCGTCCTGGTGGACCAGGACCGCTGCCGCGGCTGGCGCATGTGCGTGTCGTCCTGCCCGTACAAGAAGGTGTACGTCAACCACAAGACCGGCAAGGCCGAGAAGTGCACGTTCTGCTTCCCCCGCATCGAGGCGGGACAGCCGACCGTGTGCGCCGAGACCTGCGTCGGGCGGCTGCGCTACATCGGCCTCGTCCTGTACGACGCCGACGCCGTCCTGAACGCCGCCCGCGTCGCCGACCCGAGCGACCTGCTGGAGGCGCAGCGCCAGGTGTTCCTCGACCCGGAGGATCCCGAGGTGGCCGCGGCCGCCCGGGCGAGCGGGATCAGCGAGGACTGGATCCAGGCGGCGCGCCGCTCGCCGATCTACCGGCTGGCCATGCGGTACCGGGTGGCGCTGCCGCTGCACCCCGAATACCGCACGCTGCCCATGGTCTGGTACATCCCGCCGCTGTCACCCGTGCTCGACGCCGTCACCAGCGTGGGCGCCGACGCCGACGACCCCGACAACGTCTTTCACGCCATCACCGACCTGCGCATCCCGCTGGAGTACCTGGCGAGCCTGTTCTCGGCCGGGGACATCGAGGTCGTGGCCGGGGTGCTGATGAGACTGTCGGCCATGCGCGCCTACATGCGGGCCCGCACCGTTGACGGCAGTGTGGCCACGCACCTGCTGGAGGCGGCCGGGATGACGGCGGCCGACATGGAGGAGATGTACCGGCTGCTGGCCGTCGCCAAGTACGACGAGCGCTATGTCGTGCCCGCCGCACACCGCGAGGACGCCGCCGCGCTGTCCGCCCAAGCGGACGGGTGCAGCCTGGACGGCGACGGCGGGCCCGGAATGAGCGAGTTCCACCCGGCCGGCGTGACCGGGCGCCGCGGCGACGGGCGCGTGGGGCTCAAGCTCTTCGTCGGCAAGGGAGACGCGGCATGAAGCTCCGCACCTGGCCCCGCCGCCTCGCGCCCGCAGGGCCGCGCCGGCACAGCGAGCCCGGCCGGCGCGCACTGCCCGAGCTCGCCCCGCCGGACCGGGCGATGCTGTTTCGACTGGTGTCGCTGCTGCTTCAGTATCCCGACCCCGAGCTGATCGCCGCCCGGGAGGAGCTGGGCGAGGCGGTGCGCCGGCTGCCGGAGTCGGCGGCGCGCGAGTCGCTGACGCGGTTCGTCGAGTGGTTTCGCACCACCGAGCCGATGGCGCTGGCGCGCGCCTACGTCGAGACGTTCGACCTGCGCCGCAAGTCCAGCCTCTACCTCACCTACTACCTGCACGGCGACACCCGCCGCCGCGGCATGGCCCTGCTGACGCTCAAGCAACGCTACCGGGTGGCCGGGCTCACCCCGCCGGACGGCGAGCTGCCGGACTTTCTCCCCGTGGTCTGCGAATTCGCCGCCCTGTCAGGTCCTGCCACCGGCGAGGCGCCGCTGCGCCAGCACCGCAAGGGTCTGGAGCTGATCCGCACCGCGCTGCACGACGGCGGCTCGCCGTACGCGTGGGTCCTCGACGCGCTCTGCGCCGAGCTGCCCGGCCTGTCGGAGGCCGAGCGGGCCGCGGTGGCCGATCTCGCGCTGGCGGGCCCGCCCGCCGAGGAGGTTGGTCAGGCCCCCTTCGGTCCGCCCCTGAACGCATTGGAGGTGCGGCCGTGAGCGTCGCGCTCTGGGTGGTCGTACCCTACGTCGCCCTGACGATCTTCGTCGTCGGTCATGTCTGGCGCTGGCGCGTCGACCAGTTCGGCTGGACCACCCGCACCACGCAGGTGCTGGAGAGCCGGCTGCTGCGGCTCGGCTCCCCGCTGTTCCACCTCGGCGCGTTCGCCGCCATCGGCGGTCACGTGCTCGGCCTGCTCGTCCCGAAGAGCCTGACCGAGGCGGTCGGCGTCGACGAGCACCTCTACCACCTGGTGTCGGTGAGCGCCGGCACCGTAGCGGGGCTCATGGTGGTCGCGGGGCTGGGACTGCTGCTGGCCCGCCGCTTCACCAGCGCGCGGGTGCGCCGCACCACCACCCGCGCCGACAAGGTCCTGTTCGCCGTGCTGGCGGCGGTGATCGTGCTCGGCATGACCGCGACCGTGGGCAAGAACCTGGTCGGCGGCGGCTACGACTACCGCGCCACCATCGCCGTCTGGTTCCGCGGCGTCCTGACCTTCCGCCCCGACCCCGCCCTGATGGCGGACGTGCCGCTGGTCTTCCAGCTGCACGTGCTGTCGGCCTGGCTGCTGGCCGCGATCTGGCCGTTCACCAGGCTCGTCCACGTGTGGTCGGCGCCGATCGCGTACCTGTGGCGGCCATACGTCGTCTACCGGCGGCGCACCCCGCTCGACGTGCGCCGATGACCGGCATCCAGCGTGACACGGGCGCTTTCGTCACTACACGGGTGCCCACCCCGAAGTTGGAGGACTGTGTGCTGTCCATCGCCGATCACTTCGCCGAGGCGTTCCACGCCGAGCATCGCGAGCACATGCTGGCGATCCGCGACCTGGCCAGAGAGACGAACGCCGACGTGCTGACGTGGGCGCGGACGATGCGGGCGTGTCGTGTCTGAGGCCGCGCTCCCCGTCCTGATCCAGGGTGGCATGGGCGTCGCGGTGTCCGGGTGGCGGCTGGCGCGCGCCGTCGCCCGGACCGGGCAGCTCGGCGTGGTGTCGGGCACCGCGCTGGACGTCACTCTGGCCCGCCGGCTGCAGCGCGGCGACCCTGGAGGGCACCTGCGGCGGGCGCTGGCCTGCTTCCCGGTGCCGGCGATCGCCGAGCGGGTGCTGGGCCGCTACTTCGTGCCCGGCGGGACGGCGCCAGGGCAGCCGTACCGGCCGGTGCCCCGGCTCGGGCTGCGGCCCAATCCCGCCCGCGACGAGTTGATCGTGGTCGCGAACTTCGCCGAGGTCTTCCTCGCCCGGCAGGGGCACGACGGCCCGATCGGCGTCAACTACCTGGAGAAGATCCAGCTGGCCACGCCGGCCGCCGTCTACGGGGCAATGCTGGCCGGCGCCGACTATGTGCTGATGGGCGCCGGCATTCCGGCGGAGATACCGCACGTGCTCGACGAGTTCGCCGCGCACCGCCCGGCTGAGATCACGGTCGCCGTGGCCGGCACCGACGGCACGCGGCACGCGATCGGCCTCGACCCGGCCGCGCTGCTGCCTCGCCCCGCCGAGCCGCTGCGGCGGCCGAAGTTGCTGGCGATCGTCTCCTCCCACGTGTTGGCCGCCTACCTGGCCCGGTCCCCGCAGGCTCGGCCCGACGGGTTCGTCCTGGAGACGCCGGTGGCCGGTGGGCACAGCGCGCCGCCGCGCGGCCGCCTGTCACTGGACGCGGCCGGCGAACCTGTGTACGGCCCGCGCGACGAGGTCGACGTCGGCAAGGTCGCGGCGCTCGGATTGCCGTTCTGGCTGGCCGGAGGCTACGGCACGCCCGAAGGGCTGGCCCGGGCGCTGGCCGCTGGGGCCACCGGCGTCCAGGTCGGCTCGGCGTTCGCGCTGTGCCGTGAGTCCGGGTTCGACGACGAGCTCAGGCGCCGCCTGCTGCGCGAGGCCACCGCCGGCGCTCTGGAGGTCCGCAACGACCCGCGCGCGTCGCCTACCGGCTTCCCGTTCAAGGTCGCGCGGGTGCCCGGGACCCTGTCCGACCCCAGCGTCTACGAGGAGCGGCCCCGGCTGTGCGACCTGGGATACCTGCGCACCCCGTACGTCAAACCCGACGGCGCGATCGGCTACCGCTGCTCCGCCGAACCCGTCGATACCTACGTACGTAAGGGCGGACCTGCCGAGGAGGCCACAGCTCGCCAATGCCTGTGTAACGGGCTGACCGCCGCCATCGGGCTCGGCCAGACCCGCGGCGACGGCTACCGTGAGCCCGCCCTGCTCACGCTGGGCCAGAACGCCGCCTTTCTCGACGGGCTGCCCGAGAACCACTCGGCCGCTGACGTCGTGCACCGCATTCTGCTGGGAGCACCCGCATGACCGGCGCGCCACCCCACGCCCGGCCGCTGGGCAGGGTCCGGCGCGACGTAGCCGTCAGCCCGTTCATCGTGATCTGGGAGGCCGGACGGGCCTGCCCGTCCGGATCGCCTGTATCGCCGCGCCGAAGCCGTGCCGGCGCCGCTCTCGGGACGGACCGGAGGTCCTCCACAGTGAGGACCTTGGTCAGTACCCCGGGCCGAGCCCCTGAGCTGGGATGTAAAAGACAGCACGCGTTGGTGCGTGATGACAGCGATGAGGAAGGATGGCGATGACCGACAAGAAGGACCCGTCCGCTTTCGGGGGCAGACCCGCGCTGATGCTCGGCTTGGCGACCCTCGGTTTCGCACTGAACTTCTGGGCCTGGGCGCTACTCAGCCCGCTGGGACCGCGATTCAAGGATCTGCTCGGCCTGTCGTCGGCCCAGCAAGCGCTGCTGGTCGCCGTCCCGGTGATCGTCGGCTCGCTGGGCCGCATCCCGGTAGGCGCGCTCACCGACCGCTTCGGCGGCCGGTCGATGTTCCCGCTGATCTCGGCTGCCACCATCGTGCCCGTCGTGTTCATCGGTGTAGCCGGACAGAGCTCGCTGCCGATGCTGCTGGTCGGCGGCTTCTTCCTGGGCATCGCAGGAACGGTGTTCGCCGTCGGCGTGCCGTTCGTCAGCGCCTGGTTCCCGCCGCACCGTCGTGGCCTGGCCATCGGCATCTTCGGCGCCGGCATGGGCGGCACCGCGATCAGCGCCCTGACCACGGTCAAGCTCGTCAAGGGCGGCGGCTCGGCCACCCCGTTCCTCATCACCGCGATCGCGCTGGCGCTGTACGCCGCAGTCGCCTGGCTGGTCATGCGCGACGCGCCAGGCCGCACCGTCGCGGCGCAACCGCTGCCAGGACGGCTCGCGGCCACCGCCAAACTGGCGATCACATGGCAGGCCTGCATCCTGTACGCGGTGGCCTTCGGCGGCTATGTCGCCTTCTCCGTCTACCTGCCGGCCTATCTGCAGACCGGGTACGGGCTCGAGCAGGCCGACGCCGCCAACCGGATGGCCGGGTTCGTCATCCTCGCGGTCATCATGCGGCCGATCGGGGGCTGGCTCTCCGACCGCATCGGCCCGATTCCCGTGCTGACCGGCGTGTTCGCCGTCGTCGCCGTCATGGCCGCGATCCAGGCCATCACACCCGGCCTGATGCCGATGGGCACGGTCGCCTTCCTGACCATGGCCGCCGCCCTCGGCGCAGGCAGTGGCGCCACCTTCGCCCTGGTCGCCCAGGTCGCCCCCGCCGACAAAGTCGGCGCGGTCACCGGGCTGGTCGGCGCGGCCGGCGGGCTGGGCGGGTTCGTACCACCGCTGCTGATGGGCTTCCTCTACGGCGAACTCGGCTCCTACGGCCTGGGCCTCGGCCTGCTGGCCGCCACCTCGGCGCTGACCGTGGTGCTGACGACGACGGTGGTCCGGCTGACAGCCTCGCGGCGCCTCGCCGTGGTGGCCAGCCCGGGCACGTGATGGGCTGTGTGCTGTGAACATGGTGCTCTCTCCAGGGAGTGAGCGATGACCTGGTGGTCGGTCGTCCGCTTCCTCCACGTGCTGTCCGCCGCGCTGTGGGTCGGCGGGCAGCTCACGGTTTCGCTGGTCGTGCTGCCTCTGGCCCGCCGCCTCCTGGATGAGCGGCGGCGGGCGGCCGTGCTGAGCGCCGTCGGCCGCCGTTTCGGACTCATCACCGCGGCGGTGTTCCTGCCCGTCCAGCTCGGCACCGGGGTGGCCCTCGCCTGGCGTAAGGGCGTCACCTGGGCCTCGCTCGCCGATCCCGGCTACGGCCGGATCCTGGCCGCCAAACTGCTGCTGTTCTGCGCCGTCATGGCCGCCGCCGGCCTGCACGGCTGGGCCAGCGGCGCGGCCCGACCCAGGCTCGCTCGCGCAATGGCGGTGACCGCACTCATGGGATCGCTCGGCGTCGTCCTGCTCGCCGCTGCTCTGCCCGCGACGTGAACCGCGGCTCAAGTCGCCGGCGTTCGCATCACGACGGCCTTGTGACGGACGCATGACGCCCTGCGGCAGCCCTGCGGGTGAGGTACCGAACTGCTCCAATGGGACACTGTGCGGCATGGGGAGCGAGCATCGTCCGTTGCTGCCGCAGATGCGGCTCGATGAGCTGCTGGCCGAGCTACAGGTGCGGCTGGACGCCGTGCTGGCCACCCGGGACCGGGTGCACGCACTGCTCGAGGCGGTCGTGTCGGTGGGCAGCGATCTGGACTTGGAGACGGTGCTGCGTCGCATCGTGGAGACCGCGACCACGCTGGTGGACGCCAGTTACGGAGCGTTGGGTGTGGTCGGGCAGGACAACACGCTGATTCAGTTCATCCCTGTGGGGTTGAGCGATGAGGAGATCGCCAAGGTCGAGCACTGGCCGCACGGGCTTGGTCTGCTCGGCTTGCTGATCAAAGACGCGCGGCCGCTCAGATTGGGCCGCATCTCCGATCACCCGGAGTCCTACGGCTTCCCACCTGGTCACCCGCCGATGGGCACCTTCCTGGGCGTGCCCATCCGGGTGCGCGAAGAGGTGTTCGGCAACCTCTATCTCACCGAGAAGCGCGGCGGCGGCGAGTTCGACGAAGAGGACGAGGCCGTGGTGATCGCGCTGGCCACCGCAGCCGGCGTCGCGGTGGAGAACGCGCGCCTGTACGAGGAGTCGCGGCGGCGCGAGACATGGCTACAGGCGTCCTCAGAGGTGACCACCACGTTGCTGTCCGGCGCGGACCCGCGCCAGGTGCTGACCGTGGTGGCCGAGCGTGCCCGGCAGATGAGCGATGCGGACCTGGCCCAGGTACTGCTGCCGGACCCGCGCGAGCAGTCGCTCACCGTGGCGGCCGTAGAGGGCGAAGGCGCCGAGGAACTGGCGGAGGCCCTCTTCGAGGTGTCGGCCACGCTCGCGGGCGAGGTGTTCGCCCAAGGCGAGCCGATGATCGTCCCGGATGCGGACGTGCCGTTGCGGCGGCTGGGTTACGGGCCTGAACTGATGGTGCCCCTGGGCGCCATGCCGAACGTGCGCGGGGTGCTGGCGCTGGCCAGATACAGCGGGCGGTTGCCGTTCAGCGACGCGGACCAGCAGATGCTGCATGCGTTCGCCGACCAGGCGGCGATCGCGTTGGAGTTGGCCGAGGCACGGCGGGACGCCGAGCGGCTCGGCCTGCTGGAAGATCGGGATCGGATCGCCAAGGACCTGCACGACGTCGTCATCCAGCGGCTGTTCGCCACCGCGATGACGTTGATGAGCACCGTCCGGCTGGTGGAGCAGCCGGAGGCGGCCAAGCGGGTGCATCACGCGATCGACGAACTCGACGAGACGATCCGGCAGATCCGCTCGACCATCTTCGCGCTGCAAGGGCCGCCTGAGGAAGCAGCGCCCAGCCTGCGAAGCAGGATCGTGGAGTTGGTGGAGGGCGCTGGGGCGCATCTGGGGTTCATGCCCGGCCTTCGCATGGAGGGACAGATCGACACGCTGGTGCCCGAGCCCGCCGCTGAGCACCTGCTGGCGGTGCTGCGCGAGGCGCTCTCGAACGTGGTGCGCCACTCGCATGCGAGCCAGGCCGACGTCGCCGTCGAGGTCGCCGGCGGCGAGCTGACCCTGACGGTCGCCGACAGGGGCGTCGGCGTGGGCGAGGTGAAACGCCGCAGCGGCCTGCGCAACATCGAAGACCGCGCCGCCCGGTTGGGCGGCACCGCAGAGCTGGAGACACCCCACGGCGGAGGGACGCGGCTGCGCTGGCACGTCCCCTTGTGAGCTCGGGATGATGAGCCGCGCGTCGTATCGTCTGACCCGATGATGACCGCCACTCTGAGGTCATGGTCGACCTCGGGACTTGGCCAGAGCCGACAGGTGGGTCAGACGATGAACGACGCGCGGCCGGAGTCGATCATGTGACGCGATCAGGGGCTCAGTCGAGGACTTCGGACAGCGGCCGGCGGACGCCGTGCGTCGAGTCGAACGTGAATCCGAGGCGCATGATCATCTGGGGGTACTCCCCCGAGCACACCTCCTCGCGCGCGAACTCGCGCAGGTGCGGCAGTTCCAGCGCCTGGGTGTGGAAGGCCGCGCTCAGGCCGAAGGCGCAGGCGTACAGCAGGACCCGCTGCAGCGCCTGGCCGGTCGCGATCCACTCCTCCTTCGAGTCCCGGCGCGTCGTCATGACCGCCACCACGCCGGTCGCCGTGGCCGTACTCTGATCGGCCTCGATCCCCCACGCGTAGTCGCGCTGGGGAAACCCGGTGTCAGCGGGCTCGCTCGGGTAGGCGTCGGCCGGCACCCCGTCCTTACGCGAACTGCCCGGAGCCCTCCCCCACCGGCGCACCTCGGCGTCCTCCGGCCGCGCCGCCTGAGCCGCCTGGGTGAGGGCGGCGAGCACCCGTACCGCCGCCTCGTCGCCGACGGGCATCAGTCTGCCGTTCTCGGCGGCCGCCTGCCGTACCAGGGCCTCGATCAGCTTGTCGGGAACGGGCAGGTTGGTGAATCCGGCGCGGTGCGTGCGCCTGCGCTCGATCTCACCGCCGAACAGGCGGGTGGTCTCGTCGGGTGTCACGACCTCGCCGAGGCGTACGGTCGCCAGCAGGTTCGGCCTGTCGGGGTCGGGCAGGATCCGGGTCACGGGCGCCCAGCCCTTACCGCGGAGCACGGTACGCACGTTGAACAGCGCGGCGCCGCAGCCGATCAGCATCTCCCTGCCCTCGGGGTCGCCCACTCGCAACTTGCGGTCGGCGTCGGCACGAACAGAGATCTCCTCGCCCGACACGGCGAACGTCCACGGCTGGCTGTTGTGCACGGACGGAGCCCAGGTCGCGGCCTCCAGCGCCGCGCGGATCGCCTCGGCCTGCATGGCCATCACCCCCATGGTGTCCACTCCAGCCCATCAGCCGGCGCGCTCCTCGGTCAGGGCCGAAAGTCCCAGGCCGTCAGGTCCTTAGCCTTCGACTGCTGTCGCCCATGGCCGGGAAGACTGCGCGCGAGAGCACCCGCTCAGCGGGTACATGTGCGCAGCGTGACGCCGGTCCGGGGCGATGGTGAGGGAAATCCGGGAACGTGCTTCCCGAAGATCGGGGAGATGCTCACGAACCCGCCATGCCAGAGCGGGCACCATGCCCATCACAGCAAGGCGCGGCCGGGCCGCTGCCGTGTCGCTTCTCACCGTAGTGTCCGCCCTCATCCTGGCGCTGCCGGCCAGCGCCTCCTCGGCGGACATTTCCACCTACACGCACGCCGACGACACCGGTGACTGGAACTCCAACGACAAGGGCGCCGCGGCCACCTGCCCCACCGGGACGCGCGTACTCAGCGGGGAGGTGGGCCGTAAGCGTTCGAGGCGAACGAGTCCAGTTCGTCTGCTCGCCGGAGGTCCTTGGGGCGGCCTATGGCGCGGCGCATCCCGATCAGGTCTTCTCGAGAGACATAGCGAACCTCCAGGCCGCCAGGGCCGACCGCGGTGATCGCGCGGTCGAGGAGCTCTCGGACGTGAAGGTCACCCCAGGGGAGCGCCGGGGTGCAGCAGTCGCCGCCGGCTCCGGGCGAGGTGAACTGCACTTTGGGGCGGAGGAAGGAAGCCGCGTGAGTCGCCAAGGGTTCACCCTGTTCGTCGGCGAGCTGGGCGTTGACGGAGGTGAACGCGTCCGCCAGGGCCGGGGCGTGAGCCGGGACGCCATCCCAGAGCAGGTCCAGATCGCCGGTCAACTCGGTGGATCCATGCATGATGCCGGCGACCTGCCCGATCACTACGACTCGGACGCCGTTGCGGTGGAGGGCTTCGAGCAGGGGGAACGGGTCGAACCCGAGGGCATCGTCCGTGCCGATCGTGCCGACGTCGTCGTCGGCGTCCTGATGGCCCAGACCGGTGATCGCCCGGTTTCGGGCCAGCTCACGAGCGCGTCGGGCGGCAGAGCGGAGTCGCTCCAGCGGTTCGTCGATCATCTGATCAATGCAACACCTGCCCGCACTCTTGCCGCACTCGAATTTCTTACGATCATCGAAGGGTATGAAGACAGCTCCTCCGCCGATCACTGGCCGCGCTCCCGTCACCACGCGTTGCCGACGGGCGGATCGTGCTGGCCGCCGACGTCAGTCCATGGCTGCGGCCGGACGCCGCGACCAGCCCGGACCGGTCGTTCTGTCACGCCTACGGTCGCAGTGAGAAGACCAAGCATCAGATGATCCCCGGCTGGCCGTACTCCATCGTCGCCGCCCTGGAGACCGGCCGCACCCCCTGGACCACTCTGCTGGACGCCGTCCGGCTGGAGCCAGGCGCCGACCTCGCGCAGGTCAGCGCCGCCCGGCTCCTTCCGCGAGGAGTTCGACTACAAACGCCCGGCTCATCACCGCAAAGGCGCCGAACCCCGCCACGCCACCCGGCCAGCTACACCTGCCCACAGCCCGGCATGTTCACGAAGTCCCGAACGCGAAGATCAGAGGTAGGCCTTCGAGGCCGGCTTCCAGTCCTGGGCTAGGAGCCCGAGCAGCACCTGGTCCAGGAACTCGCCCATCACCCAGGCCGAGGAGCGCAGCACGCCCTCGCGGACGAAACCGTTGCGCTCGGCGGAGCGCAGCATCGCGGCGTTGTCCGACAGCGTCTCGATCTGCAGCCGCTGCAGGCCGCGCACGACGAAACCGTAGTTGCACAGCACCGCGACCACATCGGTGCCGTAGCCCTTGCCGCGGGCCGACGGCAGCAGCCCCAGCCCGATGTGCGCGGACCGGTTGTGGTTGTCGATGCCCCACAGCGTCGCGGTGCCGACCAGCGTGCCACCGTCCAGCTCCACGACCGAGAACGGGACGTGCCCTTGCTCCTTGTCGTCCACCACGAGCCGCGGATCCTTCGAGCCGGGTGTGATCGGCCGCCACGGCCGGCCTTCGGCCCGCGAGGCGTTGACCACGTCGTCGTAGAGCTCGGCCAGCAAGATCGGGATGTCGTCCTCGTGCCGGGCCCTGAGCCCGACCTTGTTACCTCTTAGCACGCAAGGTTCCTATCCGACCGGGCTGTCCAGTGGCAACTCAAGCCCATCCCGACTGGTGCTCTCTACCGAGCTCGCAGACAGACACGCCATGCCCCATTCGCCGCAATCCGCTATGCGGTGATACATCATCCGAGCCGTCGGATGCGGTAGTGGTGGCGCCATGCCGGTCCGCCAGACGAGAGGCGAGCGGTGATGGGTCAGCGGAACTCGACCTCGACCTTGCGCTCGGAGAAGATCTTCAGGAGGTCGTCCAGTGCGATGCTCGGCCCCCAGTCGCGCAGGCGGTGCGCTGGCCGGTCATACCCTGCGACGAGGTGGCGGCGGGCCACGTTGGAGTGGTGCCAGATCAGCTGGAATGGACGGGCGGCACCCCATCCGCCGCCGAGGCAGTCGTGCAGAGCGTCGAGGTTCCAGCCGAAGTAGCCGCCTGGACCGTTGACCGCCTCTCCGATGGCGCAGTAGAAGGCGTCGATGTCGGTGACGAAACGGCCGTCGAGGTGGTATGTGGTTCCAGCTGATTTGTCCGGCAGTCCGCCCTGAAGACAGTGACGACTGACCGCCAATCCGAGCCATTCGCGCTGTAGCAGCCGGTCGTAGTGTGCCCACAGGCCGGGTTCGGCCGGGCCGCCGTCGTACCACATCTGGAAGATCTCGCGGGCGGCGCTCGGCGTCGGCTCCTCGATCCCGCCGTCGAGGGTGATGTCCAGCAGGCCGTCGCCCAATCTCGACGGTCGGGCGGAGACAACGGTGGCCGACAGCAGCGCGACCTGTCCGGCGATCCGGCCGTCGTGTTGAAGGGTCATGATGGACGCCGTGATCTTGCGTCCCTCGATGCTTTTCAGCAGCGGCGGCGCTTCGGGGCGAAAGCCGATCAGGGTCACCGGCCGGATGGACGGGGAGGGCCGCTCGCGGAAGACTCCGGCCACGTCCAGGCACTCGCCGAGAGTCGCGTCATCGAGCGCGGCCAGGCGGAACCCTGTCACGTCCGGTTTCTCTTCCGGGAGCCCGTATTCCGGAAGCAGCCGGACATATCCTCTCAGGTCGAGGTCCACCATGCCTTCTCGTGCTGCCGACGGGCGCCGGCCGACCACGGTGACATCGATGAGCTCCTCCACGCAGGTGCACCCGCGCTCGTCCCACAGGCACCCGGCAGGCCGCTTCCGGTGGACGGGAAACAGGGCGACGCTGGGCAACCACGCCCGGCGGGTACCCAGATGCCCCAGCGCGTCCCGCAACGGCCCCGCCGGGTCGCAGCCGAGCAGGGTGAACGTCTCGGGCGGAGGGATGGGCTCGGGGTCGACGAAGAGCCCGTCGATGTCGTGACACACGCCCACGGTGACGTCGGGCTCACCGACCTCACCGGTGTACTCGTCCAGCAGCAGCCACCGCGCGCCCGGCACAGCACGAGTTTTCATCGCGACTGACTCTAACCGCTGATCTTCTCCTTCGCCCCGGCCGGCATGGTGATCTTTCACGCATAGCGGGCTGTGACGGTGGGGCCACGTCTATTCGCCAGACGGCGGCGGCCACCGGCTCATCGTCGAGGTGTGAAAGCTCGAGGAGAGGCGGTGGCCGTGACCTTCATGCCGGCACATGCTCTGCCCGATGAGGGCAGGCCATCCGGCGATAGCGGCGGCAGCGCTGTGCGGGCTACGCTCGTCAGCTTCCGAACCGAGTGGTTCGCCTGCCTGACCCGTCGCCGCAGGAGTTGTTCGAGCTGACCGACGCGGTGCTGAGCGCGGATGGACCGGTCAAGACCCTGGTCGGGCCGGCGCTGGCCCCGGAGGCATCGGCGCGGCACGGCGCGTTGTACGACGGGTTGGATCACGGTCGCATCGACATGGCGCGGCTGCGGATGCCCCTGGCCACGTCGCCACTGCCGCGGGCCGCTGACGGGCGGCCGGCGCTGGCGGTCAGCGGCTGCATGACGGGGATCTGCCGATTCATCGTCGCCGACGCCGGTTACGACCTGCGCTGGTTGCCTTCCTGCTGGCTGAGCTGCCCGTCGGGGTGCTGGGCAGGGTGCGCTCCGATCGGGTGATGTGCCGTTCGGCGCCCTCGCGCGAGGAGTTCTTCCTAGCCAACTCCGAGGGAGGCCGGCCGCCCAAACGCGGCGGCGAGTTCGTCCCCGCACTCGCCGCAGTCCACACGACCGCGGAGCCACAGTGGCACGAGCTCCTGGCCCGTGCCCACCATGCCGGATGGGATGCCTTCACCAGCCTGCCTCTGCGGCTTCGCCTACACGCGGATCCGGATCCGCCGACCTCATGGATGCATCGTCGATTGAAGGTTCATCACGGTGGCGGCGGGGCGTTTCGCGAAAAGTTTCTACCGAAAGTTCAACGATACCGTTGAAGTCATGGATATCAAGGACACAGCCCGTGCGCTCGACGGCGCGGGCGTCTCGGCGTTCCTGCGGTCGCTGCCCGCCAAGCCCCTGCTGCTCGGCCTGGGCGAGGCCAGGCACTTCGTCGGGGAGCTGGGCGAGTTGCGCAACGAGATCTTCCGGCATCTGGTCGAGCACGAGGGCTACCGGTCGTTCGCCATCGAGAGCGACTGTCTCATGGGCCTCGTGGTGGACGACTACATCACGACGGGCACGGGCACGCTCGATGACGTCATGGAACGCGGCTTCAGCCACAACTTCGGCGCCTCACCGGCCAACCGCGACCTCGTACGCTGGATGCGGGCGTACAACGAGGAGCATGACGAAAAGCTCCGGTTCTTCGGGTTCGACGGCCCTCTGGAGTATTGGGCGGCGAGCCCGCGCCAGGCGCTCACCGCCCTCTACGACCTCCTCGACGGCCCGCTCCCCCGCACCGTGGTAACCAGGGAAACCCTCGACACGCTGCTGGGTCCGGACGATCGGTGGGCGAACGAGGCCTCGGCCATGGATCCGTCCCAGTCGATCGGCCAGTCCGCCGACGCCCAGCGGCTGCGGCTGATCGCCGACGACCTGGTGGCGCTGCTCGACACGCAGGCGCCGCAGCTGAGCGCGGAGGACAGGGAGCGGGCGGCACTGTACGGGCGCACCGCCACCGGCCTGCTCCGCTACCACTACTGGATGGCCGACGCGTCCCCGGCACGGTGGGCCCGGCTGTCGAGCCTGCGGGACGCGATGATGGCCGCCAATCTGCTTGCCGTCGCCGAGCACGGCCCGACCCTGGTCTTCGCGCACAACCTCCACCTGCAGCGGAACAAGAGCTTCATGCGGCTCGGCGACCAGCTGCTGGAGTGGTGGGGCGCGGGAGCGATCATCGGTACGCACCTGGGCGACCGATACGCCTTCCTGGCCTCGGCCCTCGGCACGGTCGGCACCGACGTCCCGGGCCCGGACACCGTGGAGGGCACCCTGTCCGCACTTCCCTGGGACCACTCACTCGTCGACGCCCGCCACCTGGCCGAAACCGTCACTCAGCCGAGCTCGCGCGTCCCGCAGGACCACGCCTACATCCCGCTGGACCCGGCCCACCTCGACGTGATCGACGGCATCGTCTTCCTCAAGGAGGCTGTCAACCGGGATTGACAGCGCATGGCTGTCGGCCTGGCCTGACAGCCATGCGCGCCTGGCTGGTCACCGGCCTGCTGCCGGTGGCCTTCGCCGGGTGCTCAAGGCGCTCTGGGGGCCGATCCCGGTGGGGTCTGGGCATCACCCGCCTCGAACGGCGCGGCCAGGGAATCTGGTCACCGGCGTGCACCTGGGAGCCGCCGCCACCGGCATGATGGCCCGCTACGAAGGTGACGTGAACGATCCCGCGACGTGGCCCGCGCCACGCTCGACGGCGCGGAAGCGGGCGCGATCAAGGTTGTCCAGATGACTGGAGCGGCTATGTCAAGGCGTCCCTGACCGGCGACTCGAGCCTGTTGTGGCAGGCCCCCTGAGCCTCCAGCAGGGAGGCGCCACACAACCGTGGGTGATCTAGCCTTCCGGGTAGAACAGGAACAGCGTGCAGCCCGTCGTGGTCTGCGGGACGTGCGAGGAACCTGCGGGGGCGTGGATGAAGGAGCCGGCCGGGTAGTCCCGGTCGCCGTCGTTGAAGACGCCAGAGATCACGAAGACCTCCTCGGGACCCGGCTCGTGGACGTCGACCCCCTGCCAACAGGTGTTCGCGTCCATCTCCAGCACATAGGCCTTCGCCCCATTGCCCCCGGTCCACAGCGGGCGCGCACGGATGCCGGGGAACAGTTCGCGGACCGGGGCATCCTGGACAGCGGACCACACATAGTCAGGCGTGTTCTGTTCTGTCGTCATGGGGCCAGCGGGACGCGCTCGACCGGGCGGACACCGTGGTCATCCCGGGCTGAGTGCCCGCCAAGCAACCACCCTCACCTGCGGTCGTACGGGCGCTGCGCCGCGCGCACTCCCAGGGAGCGCGGGTGGTCAGCATCCGCTCCGGCGCCTTCGCGCTGGCGCACGCCGGTCTGCTGGACGGGCGACGGGCGACCACCCACTGGGCGCTGGCGGACGAGCTCGCCGCGCGCTTCCCGCACGTCCGGGTCGACCCGGACGTGCTGTACGTGGACCACGGTGACGTAGCACGGGCAGATGCAGTTAGCGGATCGCCACAGCCCGGGAGGGGTACGCGCTGTGGGCGGCTGTCGTGGGATGGGAACGTCAACACGCTCCCATCCCGGTCTCGAATGAGGAGAAGCGGGCCCGGCATCCCGGCTGTGACCGACGACGTGGTCACTGTGCCAGTAGGTCGTTCAGCTCGTCGGCGATCAACAGGTTGGGGTCGAACTTCATTCCGGTGAAGTGGCCGGCGAGTTCGAGTGAGAGTACGCCATGCAGGCGGGTCCAGAAGGACAGGGCGCGATGCAGGGTCGCGGCTTCCGCCGGGTGGTCGTTTGCCCATTCGCGGTGGTTTTCCAGGTGGGCGTCGAACGGCGTCGCCGGCCTGTCTACCGCCTGCGCGCGACAGGCTTCGAGCAGCACCGTCATGACCTCGAACGAGATCGCGGTGATGTCGTCGGGTGCGTGGTAGCCAGGCACGGGCGTGCCGTAGATGAGGAAGTACCGCTGCGGGTCGCTCCGGGCCCATTCCCGGATGACGTGGGCCAGTCCGGCCAGGTCGGCACCGGAGTCGAACGCCGCCCGGACGGTGTCGGCGAGGCTTCGGTAGGCGTCGCGGATGAGCGCGGTGATCAACTCGTCGCGACTGGCGAAGTACCGGTAGAGGGCAGGGCCGCTCATGCCCATCTGTTTGGCGATCGCGTTGAGCGACAGCGCGGGCACTCCCGCCGCGGCGATTTGCTCCCACGCGTGCCGCTTGATCTCCGCGTGCACCTGAGCCCGGTAGCGCTCCCGTGGGCTCTGCCCTCCTGGGTCCGTCATCAGCCGCTCCTTCCTGGTCCGCGCGACAACGTCGAAGTCTAGTTAGAGCTTCTCACTTTTGCTATTGACGCTGAAGCCCACGGCGTTATAGCTTCTAACTATAGCGAGAGATACTAACAAGCAAAGAGGAGAACAGCCATGATCGACACCAACGCGTCCGCATCGCCCACCCCGCGGACCCCCACCAGCACCCCACGATCCCCCCGCCGGCGAGCTCGGCTGCGCTCCGCTCTGCTCGCGATCCCGCTGGTCGGCCCCGGGCTCCTCGGCGGCATCGCCGCCGCACCGGCCCATGCCGCAAGCCCCAGCCCGAGCGCCACGTCCGGCCACGCCACTCCTCCGAATTCGCTGACCTGCCGGGGCAAGGGCATCGATCCCACTGCCAAGCTCCACCACCGGGCCGAGACCTTCATCAAGGCGCCGCTGAGCACCATCTGGAATCTGCACACCGACGTGGAAGGCTGGCCGTCCTGGCAGGCACCCGTCACCAGCATGAAGCGACTGGACCCGGGACCGTTGCGGAAGGGTTCGCGGTTCCGGTGGACCACACCGGCGCCCGCCACACCCATGACCCCCGCCACCACCCTCGTCATCACCTCCTCCGTCCAGCAGGTCAAGCACAACCAGTGCATCCGTTGGACCGGGCCCGCGATCGGCAAGGGACTGCGCATCGACCAGGGCATCCACGTCTGGAACTTCATCAAGGTCAAGGGCGGCGTCCTCGTCCGCACAGAGGAGAGCTGGACCGGCGACCAGATCGAGGCCGACCCGGCCACCTCCATCACCTACCTCGCACCAGGTCTCGACGCCTGGCTGGCCGACCTCAAAGCCGCCGCCGAAACCCGCTCCCGCCACCACTGAGCCAACCGTCGTCGCCCCGGCCCTTGCCGCCGACGTCCACCGCGGGTACATCCGCCCCGCCGAACAGCGAGGCGGCGGCCGCGCCCGCCGCCTTTCCCCATACCCGGCAGCTGATTCGCACGGCGAGCAGCTCCTCCCCCACCGAGAGACCTGGGAGAAGACGATGACCATCACCATCCCGCAACGCGACCGCACGAACCGCACCGCCAACCGCACCTCGCTGCCTGTCCTCATCGCGGCCTGGGCCGTCCCGGTCCTCGTCCTTGGCCAGTTCGCGCTGATCGCCGGCATTCCCGTCGCCGTCGTGGTGATCGGCACTCTGCGCGAACCCCGCTTGCGCGCACTCCGCTGGTGGGCCGGCGCCCTCACCGCGGTCTACGCCGTCCCGCTGGCGCTCTGGGTATTCGGGCCGACCAGCGCGCCGAGCCTGTCGAAGTTCATGAGCCCCGCCGCTACCGCGCTCTTCGTGGCGACCGGCGTCGCTGTCGCCATCGCGCACCACGTCCTGCGCAGGCGCTCCGGAGCACCGGCGCACGAACAGGCCGTCTGAACCCGCCCGGGAAGGGGCCGGCCGCCTCGTCTCCGCCGGAGCCGATCGCCGGTTCGACAGCAGGTCTAGGCCGGCCCTGCACTGTCGGCGAAGTACAGCAGAACCATCTCGATCAGCGCGGCGACGTCGCCGTCGACCATCGGTTCGCCGGTCATGCCCATGCGGTGGAGCAGGGTTGCGACGACGACGTCGATGAAGAACAGGACCCGGTTCTCCGGCTCGTCGAGCGCGTCCTGGAGTGCGAGCCGGTACGGGTCCTGCAAGCGCGTGGACAGGACTTCGCGCAGGGCCGGATCGCTGACGGCGTCGCTGAACACGCCTGCGAACGCGTCGCCTACCCCGGGCTCGCTGATCTTCGCCGCGATCCAGCGGATGGCCGAGGACATGAGCTCGGCTCGACTGGCGCCCTCCAGCGGCACCGGGCCGAACGCGTCAAGGAGGCAGTCCACGATCAGCGCGCCCTTCGACGGCCAGCGACGGTAGATCGTCGTCTTCGCGACCCCGGCCGCGGCGGCGATGCGGTCGACGGTGGCACGCGCGTAGCCGAGTTCGTGGACCGTGCTCAGTGTCGCGGCGAAGACCACGGCGTTGACGCCGGAGCGCGGGCGACCGGGCGGTCTGGCGGATGTGGTCGCTCGGGTCATGCCCACACGATAACGGATTGCGCTACTGTTGGTATCGATACTTTCGGTAGCGAAACTCGTGGGCTGAGGAGGACATATGAGCGAGGTCACCGGTACGGAGCGGCCGCCGCTGGGCATCCGGTTGCTGCACGCCCTGGGAAAGCAGCCGGACTGGTCGGCGATGACGGCCGAGGAACTGGTCGCCTACCGCGACGCGGAGAACCGCAAGCGAGCGTCCCGCGCGGCGAGGGTGATCACCGGAATTCCGGATCGTGGCGCCGCGATCCAGTGGCAGGAGGTGGCGCTGCCCGGCCGCAGGCTCCCGGTCCGGGTGTACCGGCCCTCATCCGGACCCGGCGGCGGGCAAGGCGACCTGCCGCTCGTGCTCCACGTGCACGGAGGCGGGTTCGTGGGCACGGCGGTGCAGAGCGACTGGGTGAACAGCCATCTCGCCGTGCGACTGCCCGCGATCGTCGTCTCGGTCGAGCACCGCCTCCTCGCCCCGGGGACTCCGCTGTCGGCGGCCGTCGACGACGGCTGGGACGTACTCGGGCAGGTGGTGCGGCACGCCGCGCAGTGGGGAATCGACCCGACACGGACCGCCGTCTTCGGTGAGAGCACCGGCGCGATGATCACCGCCATGGCCGCTATCCGGGCCAAGGAGTCCGGCCTGCTCCTGCGGGCGCAGGTGCTGGTCAACCCCGCTGTCGACCTGACCTCGACAGCGTTCGACCACGCCTCGATCACCCAGTACGCCGACAGCCCGACTCTCACCCTGACGCAGATGCGGCTGCTCCAGCGGCTCGCCGTTCCGCCGGGAACGGATCCCCGTGCGGTGTCGCCGCTGTATGCCGACGATCTGAGCGGGCTGGCTCCAGCGCTCGTGGTGGTGCCCACCCTCGACCCGCTGGCGGATCACGGCCGCGGCTACGCCGAACGGCTGCGGGCGGCAGGGACGCCCGCGCGGCTCACCGAACATCCCGGAGCGACGCACGCGTTCCTCAGCATGCCGGGCGTGGTGCCGCAGGCGAAGGCCGCGCGGGCGGAGATCGTCGAGTTCCTCCGAGAATCCTTCGCCGGGTGACGGGTTCCGGCCCGCCGGTTCCTGTTCCACATCGTCGCCCCCATGCCCGGCGAGCGCACCGCAGCCCGAACCTGGGCTGCGGTCGCCAGGCCGGCCGCGCATCACGCGGTGCTCGAGGTCGCCGCGCTGCTCGACCTGCCATGCGCATCGTTGTAGCCGAAGACCTCTACCTGCTGCGTGATGGGATGGTCCGCCTCCTCCAGGCGTACGGACACGAGGTGGTGGCGACGGCGACCACCGGACCGGAGACGCTGGACGCGCTGCTGAGGTGGCGGCCGGATGTGTCCGTCGTCGACGTCCGCATGCCGCCGACCCAGTCGGATGAGGGCCTGGGGGGGGGGGGGGGGGGGGGGGGGGGGGGGGGGGGGGGGGGGGGAGGGGG